>CAINWC010000085.1 GCA_903854305.1 uncultured Pseudomonadota bacterium
GCAGTGGCTTGTATACCTGCAGCCAGTGCTTCCCCGGCAAACGGTATGGCTTTGGCCATACCTGATAATGCATTTGACGCTATATCTACTACTGCATTTAATGATTTAAAGCTGGTGTCGCCTTTGCCAACGTTGACAGCAAAACTGCCTAGCCCTTTGGTTAAATTAACAGCACCAGCTTGAGTGGCTTTACCAAAAGCGGCTAGACCGGTATTAGCATCTGCAAGATCATTGGTGAGCCCTTGGACTTCCGCCCTTAGGCGTTCCATTTCGTCTTGTAGTTCCTTTTCTGTGGCCATGTATTATTGCTCGATAAGTATTAACATATATTTATGGTGAAAAAATGACCCAAACCGATAACCCTTTACGCAAGTATTTTAGACAAGCAGTTATACATCTTCGACTTCCTAGTGGCGGTAAATTCTATCCACCTGGCACTTTAGATTTGCCGCCTAACGGAGAAATACCTATTTTATCCATGACTGCGGTAGATGAAATTACTAGTAGAACCCCTGACGCATTATTTAACGGATCTGCTGTAGTAAATGTGCTTGCCAGTTGTGTGCCAAACATCAAGGATGCGTGGAATATACCAGCTACAGACTTCAATTCTCTGTTAGCCGCTGTGCGTATTGCCAGTTACGGACACGAAATGGAAATTAATAGTGCTTGTCCAAAATGCGGTGAAGTCCATCAATACAGCATAGACTTGCGAGGTGCGCTGGATCAAATTCGCATGCCTGACTACGACACACCGTGTGTTATCGGCGATTTGAATTGCTTTTTCACTCCTATGACCTACAAACAAATGAATGATGTCAGCCGTGTGCAGTATGAGGACCAAAAACTCATGCAGGTAATGAATTCTTCTGAAGTGTCCGAAGAAGAAAAGATGCAAACGCTAGGCGACGCATTTAAACGCATTACCTATCTAACCATACACAGCATAGCACAAAGCATTGGTGCTATAAAAACTTCCAGTTCAATGGTAACCGACACCGCGCAAATTGAAGAATTTTTAGTTAATGCACCCAAAGATGTGTTTAACCGTATTAAAGATCATGCTATTGCTTTACGAGCAGAAACTGATCTCAAGCCTGTGTCTATCACTTGTGACAGTTGCCAACATGAATATAAACAAGAATTTACGTTGGACATGTCAAATTTTTTCGAAACCGCCTCTTAGTCCTGGACTCTAACGGCATCGTTGCAATGGTTGATGCTATGGAGAAAGAAACACAAAACATTCGGCTTGATGTATTAAAACTGTGTTGGTACATGAGAGGCGGGGTTACATACGAAGAAGCTATGCAAATGGGTCAGACTGACCGCGACTTAATTGACACTATTGTTAAAGAAAATTTAGAAACTACCAAAAAATCCGGATTGCCATTCTTTTAATGTTAAACTTTGAAACTGTAACAAACGATATAGAGCAGTGGATTGTAGACTTTGTAGAAGTTAAAAATCCTGCATTAGGTGGATGGCCTCCGTGTCCGTATGCCCGCAAGGCTAGGCTGGAAAAAGATTTTGAAGTTAGACTAGGACTAGCACCAATTCACGACATGGTTAAGATTAGTAAGCAAGGGCTAGGTGGAAAGAGTGTGATTATTGTTGTATACGAGCGCACAGATTATACGCACAATGAATTTAGTCAAGCGTTAGACATTGCCAATCAAGAATTTTTATTACCTAACGATTTACTTGCACTTGAAGATCACC
>CAINWC010000086.1 GCA_903854305.1 uncultured Pseudomonadota bacterium
ATGGCAGAATTCTTCCTGAGTGTATTTTTTACAACTTACCGAACCCCCACTAAATAAGCTGCAACTATACCCTTTAGCCATCAAAACATTCACCGCATCTCGTAATGTCCTACCCCGTATATTTAACGGTATTATTTCTTGATTGTGCACATTATTAGTAGCTGCGTACAACTCCTTGTATTCTGACTGAGTTAAATTCCCAATATGACGTTGCCACAATTCACGCGCAAATGCCGAACTTGTCATCTGCATCATTAGTACAAAAACCATAAGCCAAATGACTGATTTATTCATCTTTAAATAAAGCCCTTATCAAAATAATTGTTGTGAATCCAGCCATTGGTGATACCAATACTATTCAAACTAACGTTGTGGTCCATTGGGCATGGTAAGTGGGTAGTCTAAACGAACCTATCCCAGCCGATCTTAGGGGTGTTATTGTGATATTGCTCAATGTACTGATTGCTAATTGTGATGGCTGCTTCAATGCCTTTGTTTAAAAACTCTGCAGTTTTCGTGGGGTTGGTTTCGTGCAAGTAACCAGCCGTTTCATTTATTAAATCAAAGTAGGTGAGCGGCTTATTGGCATCTGGACCAAGAATAGGATCCGGTAAATGATGGTTTTCCGGCATCAACTCTTTAGCCTTGGGTGGATAGTAGCTTTTAGCCACTTTATCGAAGTTTTTCTCTAAATCTGCGCCAGACCATTCTTCATTAGGACGCCCTGTTTCTTTGGCCACAGATAAAGCACTTTGCGTAGCTGCTTCTGCTAAGTTAGCAGTCGATTGATTCCGCTCGCTACTTATGCCAGCAATAATGCCGTAGACATCTCCCAGCACTACATTAACATTAGCTCTATTATTTTCTGAGATGTAATCAACCTCACTACTTTCTTTAGCATGTCCCAATGGGGCAGGGTAAGTGTACATCTTCATAAGCTGGTCAAAGGTTGGCTCCTTATTGCCACCCTTATCCGCATGAAACACACTATCCACCAAGCCATGCATCACGATGCCCACAATCGCATCATCTTTGGGATGGGTTTTAATCAGCCCCGTGTAGAAATCAACGTTTTCTTGAACGGTATGACCATTCAGCGCATGGATGGACTCCTGATAAACCTTACGGATTTCTGCTGAATCAGGTATTTTTCCGGTGTTGTTTTTAGCCTTAAGGTAATTCGCACCGCTGTCATAGCCATCAAACAAACGGATCTCGTCTACGAACTGAGAGTATTTCACGATATTATCAACTCTCGCTTTCGTGAACTTGCCGCCTGTTGCCTGCACATATTGATTGCCCACAATATTAAGCATATTAGGTATGCCCAGCCTCTTGCGCAACTTTCATGAGCTTTGGCTCATCTACCCCAGGACGATAATTCTGATGATCAAACTTAATGCCATATTGCTCTTCGTACATTTTGCCAAGGTGGTTAATGTAATGCTCCACATCTTCACTTTTCACGTGGATATTTTTTTCTATAGTGAATTGATGCTTTTCTTCTATATTTTGAAGTGCAATTTTCTCAAAATAAGCCTTGAAAGCCTCTTGATTGCTCGGTGGAAAATCAACTGCTTTAAGTTCCATAATGCGTCTAGCTGCAGCAATGCTGGCATCAACCGAGCTGGCTAAAGGCATAATGTATGGCGTCAGGGCTTTGTTTTTAACGTTGGTATTTGGTTCCACATTAACCTCGGAGAGAGTATTAAGTTTGATTATTATTAGGTGTTGTATCTAACGTATCACGAATACAATAACTTTTTCTGGGGGGCATAAATACAAAAATTTATTATTGTTTAGGCTTGCAGCTATTAATACCAAAAATGCTATAAGCCGGGCAAAAATTTATCAAACCTGTCGCTAGCGGTAAAATTCCAATCCAAGCCCATATTGGGCCACTTGCAAATACCACCCAAGCAATTAAAGCCAGTCCAACCACAATGCGTAATACACGGTCAATGCCGCCAATATTTGCTTTCATGATATTGCTCCTCAATAATTAGGTAAACAGCTCACCTTACGCTCAAGTGAGTATAAATAAAACCGGCAATAACTTCAGCGCTGACTTGAAATTAATCATCAATTGTAAATATTTTTATAAGCCCACCATGCTTAAAGCTACCGCTTCTGCAACTCTAATGCCATCCACACCTGCTGATAATATGCCGCCAGCATAACCAGCACCTTCACCAGTCGGATACAAGCCTTTGGTGTTGATGCTTTGCAAATTATCATCGTTACGTTTAATGCGGATCGGCGACGAAGTGCGTGTTTCAACGCCTGTGAGTATGCCGTCAGTCAGGTCAAAGCCTTTGATCTGTTTTGCAAATTGCGGAATCGCTTCACGAATTGCGGTAATGACATATTCAGGTAATGCCGTGTCCAAGTTAGTTAAGTGCACGCCAGGCGTATATGACGGCGTTACTTCACCAAACTGGGTCGAAGGCTGATTGGCTAAGAAATCGCCGATTAACTGCCCAGGTGCTTGATAAGTGCTGCCACCTAACAGGAAGGCTTGGTGCTCCCATTTGCGCTGTAGCTCCATGCCTGCCAGCGGATCGCCAGGAAAGTCCACGTCAGGCGTAATGCCAACCACGATGCCCGCGTTGGCATTGCGTTCGTTGCGTGAGTATTGGCTCATGCCATTGGTGACAACGCAGCCTTCTTCAGAGGCTGAAGCGACTACCGTACCGCCCGGGCACATGCAAAAGCTATACACACTGCGGCCATTGCTGGCATGGTGTACGAGCTTGTAATCGGCCGCACCTAAAATAGGATGTTGCGCGTTTGGTCCATGACGTGCGCTATCGATGAGTGATTGTGGGTGCTCGATTCTAAAGCCGATACTAAAAGGCTTAGCTTCTATAAATATGCCACGTTTGTGTATCATTTCAAAGGTGTCGCGTGCGCTATGGCCAACCGCTAATACCACGTGATTCGCTTCAATGCGTTCGCCACTGGCTAATACCAAAGCCTGCACCTGATTCTGCCCTTCTGCATTCGGCCCAATTTCAATATCATCAACACGGCTCTCAAAGCGAATCTCGCCGCCCAGCGCGATGATTGTTTCGCGCATTTTTTCTACCATGCCGACTAATCTAAACGTACCGATGTGCGGATGGCTTACATATAAAATTTCTTCTGGCGCGCCTGCTTGTACAAACTCATTTAACACTTTTCGACCGTAATGATTCGGGTCTTTAATCTGGCTGTAAAGCTTGCCGTCAGAGAATGTACCTGCGCCACCTTCACCAAACTGCACGTTAGATTCTGTATTAAGCTCACTTTTTCGCCAAAAGTTGAACGTGTCTTTAGTGCGCTCACGCACCGCTTTGCCACGCTCTAACACCAAAGGCTTAAAGCCAGATTGCGCTAAAATCAACGCTGCAAATAAGCCGGAAGGACCTAGACCAACCACAACAGGTCTACTTTTGAGCGTTGCAGACGCCTTGGCTACAAACTGATAAGAAGTGTCTGGCGCAAGTTTTACGTGTGGGTCTTTACGTAATTTAGCTAAAACTTTAGCCTCACCTTTTACGGTAACATCTAGCGTGTAAGCTAATAAAATGGCATTCGCTTTACGTGCATCAACGCCACGTTTAAAAATGGAGTATTCAACTAAGTCAGCGGCATTAATGCCTAACTTCTTGATAACAGCAGCATTAATGTCGTTAGGGGTATGCTCAAGCGGTAATTTAATTTCAGTGATTCTAATCATGGTTTAATTGATATGGCCTGATTGGGTTGGTTTATAGTGTATTGATGTAAGGTGAAGCGAGATTAAACGAATGATAACTGATGTTATCAAAAGATTGTTTCCAAGATTGTTCTAAGCATCAAAATTTTGGTCCATAGCGATGATTGAGCGGAGATAATGAAGTGATTAACTGTGAGTTTAAAAAGAGTGATGCATGAAAAAAATAGCAACAACGATTCTATCTAATACTTTCAACAAGTTTTTTGATTCTGAAAAATCCAGCGGAATTCTGCTGATTATTTGCACAATATTTGCAATATTGCTGACCAACGCACCTATTGGACATGATTATTTGAGCCTGTGGGAAATAGATGTGGCTGGTTTAAAGCTTGAGCATTGGATCAATGACGGTCTAATGGCCATCTTTTTTCTGCTGATTGGTTTAGAACTCGAACGTGAGATTTATGTTGGCGAATTATCTGAAATCAAGAACGCGTTACTGCCCATTTGTGCTGCGATCGGCGGCATGCTTGTTCCTGCGCTTATCCACTATTCGCTCAATCAATCAACGCCTACGCAAAATGGCATCGGCATTCCCATGGCAACCGACATTGCCTTTGCACTGGGCGTTTTAGCCATACTTGGTAACCGAATTCCAGCGTCATTAAAAGTATTTGTCGTCGCTTTTGCCGTGATAGACGATTTAGGCGCAATTGTGATTATTGCTGCTTTTTACACGGCTAAACTTTCTGTTTGGTATCTTACTAGTGCTTTGGCGGTATGGGCACTGCTCATGGTGTTGAATCGATTCTTTAGAGTAATGGCACTTTTGCCTTATCTCATTGGTGGTATTTTGATGTGGTTTTTGATGCTTAAATCAGGTATTCATGCCACGGTTGCGGGCATTATGCTCGCGTTCGCTATTCCATTTTCAGCAAAAGATGATGACCAACAATCCCCTTCACACAAGCTGGAACATTTTTTACACAAACCCGTAGCGTTCGTCATTTTGCCGATTTTCGCATTAGCCAATACCGGCATTACGGTAGGTGCTGATTGGTTGTCCTGCTTAGCCAGCGCCAATAGTCTAGGCATTATCATCGGTTTGGTGGTGGGCAAACCTTTGGGTGTGACCCTATTCTGTTTTATTGCCGTTGCTGCGGGAATATGCCGTTTGCCAGCCGACTTGAAGTGGTTGCACATTGTTGGCGCGGGCTTACTTGGTGGCATTGGTTTTACGATGTCTATTTTTATTACCAACCTCGCCTTTGCCGGAAGTTTAGAGACCATTAATGCCGCCAAAATGTCGATTCTGTTAGCTTCATTAACAGCTGGCTTTGTGGGTTTTATGTGGTTTAGAGCATTTGGGAAATCAGACGTACATAGAATTTCTTAGTATTTTTTAAGGCATGTTAACGTTGTGAGCATGCCTTAAAGAGCAGGTTTTTCTAGTGGTGGGAGACTTGCTCTTGAGCAATGTTCTTTGGGTAAACGCGCACTAATAATATACGTGGCCCAATCATTTTTTTAACAACCACATCAAAAGATTTAAATGCTACGCGTTGGCCTTCTTTGGGTAAGTCGCCCAAAGCCCATAAAATTAAACCACCAATGGTGTCCGCGTCTTCAGATTCAATATCGATACCTATGGTGCGTTCTAGCGTGTTCAATGGTAGCGAGGCTTTGCCAAGTAATGAACCATCATCTAACTTCGTCCATGCGTTTTGGGATTGCCTGAATTCATCGCGAATATCGCCCACCATCGCGGCTAACAGGTTATCTAGCGTCAGGAATCCAATCGGCGGTGCATTTTCGTAGCCGACCACGGTGAAATGTGGTGCGCCTTTTTGTAGCTTTCTGAACACTTCAGTGGCGTACACGTCAGGGGAAACTTGCTCTACAGGTCTGGTGAGGCTTTTAATGTCTGTAAAATCAGGATTTTTGCGCAACGCAACAAAAATATCTTTAATGTGAACGATGCCAGTGACCATGCCTTTGTCATTGACCATCGGGTAGCGGCTATATTGATGCTGTAGAACGCTGTCCATATTTTTATCGAAAGAATCTGCTTCAAACAAGGCAACCACTTCATTGAACGGATGCATTAAGTCAGACACTTCCAACTCTCTGAAGTCGATTGCTTGCGCCAGCACTTTCCATTCGTCATTGCTAAAAGCGTCGCTAGGGCGGGAGCTACGCAAAATCAGTTTTAGTTCTTCAGAAGAATAATGCGCATCATGGCCCGCCTTGGTCTTTAATTTTAATGCGCTAATGACCAAATTAGAGCTCTGATTAAGTAACCAGATTGCAGGGAACATCACCCAATAGAAAACATATAAGGCAGGTGCTGTCCATAAACCCACTCTTTCAGACATGCGGATTGCCAAAGATTTTGGTACCAATTCACCAATCACGATGTGTAAATATGAAATGGTAAAAAAGGCAAAAACGAAGGCAATGCTATGAATCAGCTTTAAGCTAGTCACACCAGCCTGCGCAAGAATCGGCTCGATAAGCGCAGCAAAAGCCGGTTCACCTATCCAGCCAAGACCGAGAGAGGCGAGGGTAATACCTAATTGGCAAGCTGATAGATACGCATCTAGATTGACATGCACTTTAGCTAACATACGGCCGCGCCAGCCTAGCGTTTTTGCAATGGTACGTACACGCGTACTGCGTAGTTTGACTAAGCCGAATTCAGCAGCCACAAAAAAACCATTAAGAAGTACTAATAGAAAAGCGATAAAAACTAATAAAAAGTGACTGCTCATAAGTTCGCCAAGAAGGCTTAAATCCAAATTTTTTAAATTAAAGGTTGATTGCTAGCGGTTAAAGTTAAGATGTATTTTAAATCTTTGGGTTCAGTTAAACCTTGGGCTTCAGTTCAACCTTGGTATTTAAGTTAAATTTCTAGGTTTAGTTGCAATAATTGTCGCAACATAGGCACGGTGACTGGCTTTTTAGTCGTGAGTGACCATTCATCAAGTGCGTCCAACGTAGCCATTAACGTTGATAAATCGCGCCTTAAATAACGCAAACAATATTCAACGACCTCGCTCGGTAAACGTATGCCACGCTCTGCGGCATGATTTTGCAATGCCAGTGCCTTCTCGGCATCATTTAGCGGCTGTAATTGATACACCAAACCCCATGCCAAACGCGTCGCTAAGTCATCACGTAAGCGCATCTGCGTGGGCGCATATAACCCTGCGGTAATAAGCGTGCCGCCCGTTTCTTTAAGTTGGTTATACGTATTAAATAGCGCAATTTGTGCGTCGTTATTGAGCAAATGCACATCGTCCACGATTGTGAAATTTTGGTTGGCTAAGTTGAGCGCCTTGCAGGCTTGCAATAAATGACTTTTTCCGCTGCCAGCTTCACCCCATAAGTAAATAAAGTTAGATTGCGCATTGTTATTCAGCACGGCATTTAAGCTGGCAAGTGTTTCTGCGTTCTGCCCTGCAATAAAGTTGAGCAATGTTGGCGGTGCGGCAGGTTTAATGTCGAGTAAAAGTTGTTTCATGGCTTGATTATTAATCACGCTACTTATTGAGATAAGTGGTGCTGTTGAGGTAATTGTCTTTGGTGTGGCGTAAGCCGACGGCAATTGCGGCGCTTACTGGCAGTGCAAGCAAAACGCCGGCAAAGCCAAATAGTTGGCCGCCAGCGAGCAGTGCAAAAATCACAATCACTGGATGTAAGCCGATGCGACTGCCGACCAATTTGGGTGTCAGCACCATGCCTTCTAATAATTGGCCTATACCAAATACTAGCAATACAGGAATCACTTGGCCGACGCTGGTGAATTGTAAGGCCGCAACGACTAAGGCCAACGTAATGCCCGTTGCAATGCCTAAGTAAGGTACAAAGCCCAGCAAGCCTGCGATTAAACCAATGGGTAACGCCATGCTCAAACCAGCCGCCCATAAACCTAGAGCATAAAAAGCGCTCATCGCAAGCATGACAGAAAGCTGCCCACGTAAAAACTCTGATAACACTTGGTCTATTTCAGAGGCGACTGCGCCAGTTTTGGCTTGCCAGTCACGTGGGATCAATTGTGCGATACTCGCCACAAAGCCATCCCAATCGCGTAGTAAATAAAACAGTACTACTGGCAACAGTAAAATATTAGCGACGATGCTTATCAGCGCTACGCCGTTATTGCCGGCCATTTTCAGCACATCGCCCAATATGCCGCCGGCAGTTTTCCAATTTTTGCTGATAATTTCTTGAATCTGCGCGCTGTCTATAGAAAAGCTAATGCCGAATTTGGCTTGTAACCATGGTTCAATTACAGTGCGGATGTTACTGATAGCGCTCGGTAAGCGCTCGATAACGAGCGATGATTCTTTTTGTAATAACGGTATTAAAATCAACA
The DNA here is from genome assembly GCA_903854305.1 of uncultured Pseudomonadota bacterium. GTDB lineage: Bacteria > Pseudomonadota > Gammaproteobacteria > Burkholderiales > Methylophilaceae > Methylotenera. The sequence continues at coordinate 8,079 of CAINWC010000086.1, forward strand.
GTAATAAAGTGATCATGCCAAAAATACTTAGCATGACCAGTACTGTGGCCAATGAGCGACCTAAAATAAACTTTCCAATGCCAACTAGAGACAGCCTGTCGACTAGGGGGTCGCAGATGTAGGCCAAAATTGCTGCAATTAAAAATGGCGTGAGTACAGGCAGTAGCAAATAAATCAAAAATACAAAAACCGCAGCTAGAATCAGCCAGCGGTTATCGATAAATAGGTTTTTTGCTGCTGTTTTTTTGGGTTCAGTCGTCATATAGGTTAAAATTATACTTAAATACTGATGCATATATACTAGGTAACGTCCTAAAAGCATACCAAAACCTTTAATTTATTACTAAGCGAGAGCCATTTTGACTACATCTTCTACCAATACAACATCAATTAGCTATCGTGACGCTGGCGTAGATATGGAAGCTGGCGATGCACTGGTTGAGCAAATTAAACCTTATGCAAAACGCACCATGCGCCCAGAAGTGTTGGCGGGCATCGGCGGTTTTGGCTCATTGTTTGAAATGCCTAAAAAATTCAAAAATCCAGTGTTGGTTTCTGGCACAGATGGCGTAGGTACTAAGCTTAAATTAGCGTTTGAGTTGAATAAGCACGATACCGTGGGCATCGATTTAGTCGCCATGAGCGTGAACGATATTTTAGTGCAAGGCGCTGAACCGTTGTTTTTCTTAGATTACTTTGCGTGCGGCAAGTTAGAAGTTGGCACCGCAGCACAGGTGATTAAAGGCATTGCGGAAGGTTGCGAACAATCTGGCTGTGCGCTAGTGGGTGGTGAAACAGCAGAAATGCCAGGCATGTATCCAGCGGGTGAGTACGATTTGGCTGGTTTTGCGGTAGGTTGCGTCGATAAAGAAAGTATTATCAATGGCACTACTATCGCTGCGGGCGATGTAGTTTTGGGTTTGGCTTCTAGCGGCGCGCATTCAAACGGTTATTCACTGATTCGTAAGTTGATTGCAAAATCAGGCATTGATTTTGAGTCGGATTTTCATGGCAAACCATTCAAAGATGTAGTGATGGCGCCTACCCGTATTTATGTAAAACCTTTGCTACAGTTAATCGCGGCCTTACCAGTTAAAGGTATGGCGCACATTACCGGTGGCGGCATTACCGAGAACGTTCCACGGGTATTGCCAGCAGGTTTAACCGCAGAAATTAAAAAAGGCAGCTGGACAATGCCGCCTTTGTTTACCTGGTTGCAAGCGCAAGGTAATGTGACAGATATTGAAATGTATAAAACATTTAACTGCGGCATTGGTATGGTGGTGATTGTGGCAAAGGAACAAGCCGCTGCAGCGAAAAAATTGTTACAAGATGCCGGTGAAAGCGTATTTGAAATTGGTGCGATACGCGCACAGCAAGCAGATGAGGCGCCAACAATTGTTGTTTAGGCATCGCGGCTGTTAGCCTTTAATTTAGCGACAAATAAATAATTTTATTTGTCGCTAAAAAGTAAATCTCATGCGTTGAGTACTGGTGTGTTTTTATTGAGGAGTTTTTGTGCCACGTCACATCAGAATTTTAAGTATTATATTTTGTTTTTTATCTGCATCAGTAGTTGCGGCGCCACAGCTTCCACCGAAGCGTATCCAAGCTACTTACGAGGTCACTAAAGACGGTATGCCGTTTGCCAAGGTGCATGAGCAGTTTGTGATCACAGGCAATAGCTATAAAGTTGAGAGCATTACCAAAGGCATTGGTATTTACGCGCTGTTTGGTGAGCGTAAACTAACTAGTGTTGGAGAGCTGACCAATCAAGGCTTAAAGCCAACGCATTTTGAATTACAGCAAGGCGATAATCCGAAAAAAGCGCTGTTGGCCGATTTTGATTGGTCAAAAAATGCTTTGCACATGCTGGTAAAAGGCACGCCAAAAGATGCAGAGCTAGCGCCAGGCACGCAAGACTTGGCGAGTTATGCGTATCAGTTTATGTTTTTGCCCGCACCGCTGAAAAACGACATTACGGTGACGCTGACTACCGGTAAAAAACTGAATCAGTATGTGTATAAGGTTAATGCCGAGCAAGAAGTGCTGGATATTGCTGGCACACAATATAAAACGCTACATTTGCTTCCGCCAGCTCCTTTAGATGCAAGCAAGTCGCCAACTGAGACTAAAGAGCTTTGGCTGGCTGCGGAGCATCGCTATGTGCCTGTGCGCATTATGATGATTGATGAAAATGGGCAAAAACTAGAGCAAACGTTAACCGAGCTGCATGTGGAATAATCTTAGTTTGATGCGTTGGCAATCTATTTGGGAAAATGTCAGTTATCGACATCTTGCCGTTGCGATTGTTTTGTCGTTATTACTACATTTATTTTTAATCGGTCAGTTTTATGCTGATTTAGCCGGCACTCAAGATGCGCGCAGTGTCATTGAGGCCAGATTAGTCTTGCCGCAGCCAGTGTTGCCAAAAGAGATGCCAGTTAAATCTGTTGCCAAAGAGGCCGTTAAAGCAAAGAAAATATTACCCAATAAAGTTTCTGTTAAAAAAATATCACCCGTAGCAGAAGCACCAGTTCTAGCAGAGCCCACACCAATTGATGCACCATCACTCATTAATACAGCGTCAGTGAGTGAGTCAGTTGTGCCAAAAATCACAGATGAGACCTCGCCTCAAGTGAGCCAGTCAGATGAAAATAAGCTTGAAGGCGCTGAGTTAATCGTTAACTCAAATGCATATCGCTATGTTGATACTGAATTTGATGTGCGTACGAATCTTGATGCTAAAGTGGATAGCAGCGCGGCGGGTAAGGCAAAGATTGTGTATCAATTATTACCAGATGGTGCGCATTACCAGTTAAAGAGTTTAATAGAAGCTAAAGGTTTAGCGGCGTTGTTAATTCCTGATTTATTGCAAACCAGTGAGGGTTCATTAAACCATGCAGGTTTGCAACCAAGACATTATTTATATCAATTCGGCAATAAAAAAAATAAAACATTTAGCGCTGATTTTAACTGGGAACAAAAACAGCTGGATTTACATAGCGCGAATGGCGATCAAACCCTTGTGCTAGCTGAAGGTACCCAAGATTTATTAAGTTTTATGTATCAGTTTATGTTTGTAGCACCTTTGCAAACGATGCAAATAAGCATTACCAATGGTAAAAAAATAGGCATTTATGACTATAGTTTTGCCGGCGAAGAGCTGATTGCGACTAAAATGGGCAATATCAACACCATTCACCTCGTACGGATGGTGGCAGAAGGCGAAAAGAAAACAGAATTGTGGTTAGCCTTAGATTATCAGTACGTACCTGTTAAAATACGGGAAACGGAAAAACAAGGTAAAGTTTACGAGCTGCTAGTGACCCGCTTGAAAACCGAAATGCCCGCACCCGAACTAAAGCCAGCTACACCATAAATCAGTATCAGAGCCGTTTAAAATGGGCTCATGAAATTATTATAAAGAGAATCAAATGACGCCTAATCTAATCCGGCAAGCCGCAGTAATGTTATCTAATCTGCTTGAATTTAACAGTCCTGCTGATGTGAAATTGAGCGAGTTTTTTCGCAACAATCGTGATTTAGGCACCAAAGAACGCGCGTTTGTAGCAGAAAGTGTTTATGGCGTATTGCGTCGTTTACGTTTTTTAAGCGCAGTTACCGCAAACGATGATAACGATCCTGATGATGCACGTAAGTTAGTGCTCGCTTGGATGTTGCGCATACAAGGCATGAGCATACAAAAAATCGAACCGATGTTAACCGAGCAGCAAATAGAATGGGCACACACCATTAAAGCGAAGTCGACAGAAAATTTGCCCTTAGCCGTGCAAGCCGATGTGCGCGATTGGTTGTGGGATAAGCTGGCAGCGCAATATGGCGAAAAAGAAGCGCTGACCATTGCTCGCAGTATGCATGAATCTGCCTCGCTAGATTTGCGCGTGAATACCATTAAAGCCACGCGCGATGAAGTCATGGCTAAGTTTATTGCCGAAAATACTACTGGCGAGGCTAATATTGCCAATACGCCTTATTCACCCATTGGTTTGCGCATGCCATTGCGTTTGAATATTGGCCGCCATGTGTTATTTACTGAAGGCCAAATTGAAGTGCAAGATGAAGGTAGTCAAATATTGGCGCATTTAGTGGCTCCTAAACGCGGCATGATGATTGCAGATTTTTGTGCAGGTGCCGGCGGAAAAACACTGGCAATGGGTGCGTTAATGCGTAACACAGGCCGTTTGTATGCGTTTGACGTGTCAGAAAAACGCTTGCATAGTTTAGGTCAACGTTTAAAACGTTCTGGTTTAAGTAATCTGAATGCGCAAAGCATCAGCAGTGAAAATGACCCAAAACTTAAACGTTTAAATGGTAAGTTTGATCGCGTATTGGTTGATGCACCGTGTACTGGTTTAGGTACTTTACGTCGTAATCCAGATCTTAAATGGCGCCAAACGCCACAAGACCTGGCTGAACTCACAGAAAAACAAGCGAGAATTTTAGCACGTGCGGCTAAGCTGACTAAGGCTGGTGGCCGTTTGATCTACTCAACCTGTAGTTTGTTAAGTGATGAAAACGAACAGATTGCAGAAAACTTTTTGGCCACACATCCAGATTATCAATTGCTGAATGCCGCTGAAATCTTAAGCCAACAACAAATCAATTTAGATACAGGTAAATATTTAAAATTACTGCCGCATTTACATCATACCGATGGCTTCTTTGCTGCGGTGTTTGAAAAAATAGATACTGCTGCGCCAACTAAAAAAACCTTGCCAGCAGTGGTCGCTGAACAGCTAGCACCCGTTGAAGAAGTTGCGCTTCCAGCAGAGGAGCCTAAAGCTAAAAAGGCTGCGACAGTAAAAAAAGCCGCCGTACCGAAGAAAGCTAAAGCCGCTACAGAGGGTGATGCCGCAGTTGAGGTTGAGCAAGTAGCAGAAAAGTCAGTAAAAGCAAAAGCTTTGGCAAAGCCTAGAGTTGCCAAAGTCATTAAAGAAAAGGTTGTTAAAGAGGCTGGTGTTAAGGAAAAGCCCGTTAAGGAAAAAGAGGCTAAACCAAAAGTAGTAAAAACAAAAATAGCCAAAGCGTAATTTACTGATGAAACTCCCTAGCCTCAGAGGGTGTACCGAATTTTGTGTAAATAGCGGTTAATCACTGCTGAGGCATCCTCTCCTCAAACTGAA
>CAINWC010000087.1 GCA_903854305.1 uncultured Pseudomonadota bacterium
CGCACGACATGAGGAAAGCGCACGCCTTGAAGCGCTGCTCAATAGAATACTTCCTGCCGGAACTGAATCCTCTTTTTTTCATCCAGCGGCACTGGTTGGAGCGGTTGATTTTAGAGAGAAGGAAGTTTTTTCAGAGGTATCAGGTTATACCGTCGATCCCCATGCAGCTATGCCTCAATCGCGTTTTAATGAATTTATCATGCGCAATCGTGAAATTATTATAGCCAGGTTGAGAGAAGGCCCTGCTTTTTTGAGCGAAATATTGAGTATGAGTGGTTACAAACTATTAGCTGACGAGACGATTCTTGATCTTCTGGGCATCTACACAGCCCCCAAATCACTTGATGATGATGCAGTTAACATCTTCGTAGGAATGAGTGACGGTATTTTTAAAATTGAACACCATGATTGCCTTGTTGCTGGTAGCGACCAGATTATGATTTTGGAGGAAGTGGCATGAACCCAAGCGAGATGGGCCGTATTTTTGGCTTATTAATGAAACATCGTGAAATCCACGGCAACCCTTCAGGCAGATCGTTACGCGATGGCGAACTGGAAGCCGCGAGAATGCTCTCAAACTGTAGTCAGACTGATCTGGCATATTTTGACGAATTCCTTTTAACTCAGGGCTTCACCCTGTATATCCGAGATGCTTTTGAGTTTGGGATACCAGCGAAACACGGTCGTCCTAATATGATCTACGTCATTACTAGAAGTCGGGGGTCTGAGCTTGCACCTTACCTTAATTCAGGCTGGTTCATCGACCAAATGAGAGATCGCAGAAACTCTACTACCAAGAAGCCAGAGCTTGTGTTTTGGATTACGCGGCTATGGCTGACATTACAATGGTTTTTTTACCAGCGTATCGATCGTATGCCTAGTGAGGTTGGCTTATATGGAAATGCCTTTGTGTCTGAAACCTTGTTTATCCAAAGTATTTCACAAGGTATTGAGCGCTTAGGTAACGAAGGTCGTCCTGAGGGCGAGGCGGGATTGATGTGGGATGCCATGTGGAACGGTAAACAAAGTATTTCTGGCTATGTAACCAAATTTTTAAAAGTGATGATATCCGCAGGGATGATCGAAGCTGCTGGCAATCCTGGCGAATATCGGCAGACTTTGCTTGCGGCCATTGACATGGCAGCTATTGCTGAAAATGAACTCGCTTATCTAATGCCTCCTGAATCAGAACATGGCATTAATACTCGGAGTATTGAACTCCTAATTGGCGAAGTGAACGAATAGAATAATAAAGGAAGCTGGCATGCCATTGATTCAACGTATTGAAGTATCAAATTTATTAAACAGCCAGCGTATAGACCCATGGCGACCTGATTGGCCGCACCAGATTTTTGATCTGAACTCCGAAAATACGGCCATGAATATTCCTAATGGCAAAGGAAAGAGCACTATGGTGCTGTCACTTCTGGCTATGTTAACGGGACACATGAGAAGCCTAAACAACATCAGAATGCGCCATTACGCGCCGCGCCGTACTGGCCGTTACACGCATATTCGGGTACAGATGCTGGTCACACTTCCAGGCGAAGACAGCAATGATCTTGTAGCTCAATCTGGTGGTGGGCTAGGTGGAAGCCCGATGGTGTTCGGCCTGTATGGTAAC
>CAINWC010000088.1 GCA_903854305.1 uncultured Pseudomonadota bacterium
CAACACACAACAGTGTTGGCGGTAGATCGCCATTTGATCTTTGAGCAAGTTCATTGTGAAGACCTAATATAAATTTCACAATTAACGGCGAGACGTCTTGAAACTCATCAATCATCAGATGCCTGACACTAATCAATGATCCTATGCCGATCTTTTCTAGATCATTACTTCCTTGCCCCAACCGTGTGAATATTTGATTAAAAGTAACAATTCCTTGAGACTTGAGAATTCCATAAAACTCGGAGAAGAATTTGCTAACGGCGTAAATAGCGGCTTGTTCTACCTTCGAACTGTCTGGTGGCAGTTGCTCACTTAGCTTATCTGGTCCGAGCCCCAAGTTCTCTGCAAATACGCCGAACCCGAACAAAGCTAAATAAGCTATTTTGCTACCAAACTCGCCTGGTAGCCTCAGTTTAATAAGTGGCGCAGCGAGCCCTTGCTGCCCACCAAGCACTTCTAGCTGTTGCCGTAGCTCTTCTGCGTCCTTGTGATCTCTCACATAACGGATCTTGTTCTTACAGCCAGCCAACAAAACCAACCTCTTGTTATGGGCATCATATTCAGGTTTTAGCTCTGATGTGCCGACGGAAATTGGCTTCTTTGAAATTCCGTCATATAGACCAAGAACAACATAGATGTCCAGCTTTTCAATGTAGCCATTAGCAAACAACGGCGTATTCATAACATTTAACTGGAAACGTGAGCCGTCTTTGGTGCGTGGCGTGACGCCAAGTATGGGCCAGGATCCTTGTGAACGCCATCGGTCCTCCAGATGGTCGCAAAGATCGGAGTCTAGCTTTTTCATCTTATCGATAAATGTTGCTTGCCTTTGAAAATCTTCGGTCATAGGCCGAGAGCCTGTCGTCATGGTGTAATCAAATAGCGTAGCAATTGACATTCTAAACTCTGCATCGCTAGCATAGGACTTGGCATATGCATCTCTAAGTATGTCTAACTGCTCAGGGCTTTCATCATCAATACGTATGAGGCCCTCGATCTGATTGGCAGCATCTTCTTCAGGGGGCAAAGGCTTATCACTTTCGCTGTTTGAGAGCTCACCCGCTTTCTCAGTTCGGGTTTCTCGCGCGGAAGGCTTCACTTTGCCCAGAAACTCAAATATCCGCTCTTCAGGTTTGATTAGGTCCTTGGATACCTGTAACGCCTTGGAATGGAACGTTCGAACTAATCTCTCAGCGCCCGCTTTACTGAGTTTCACATTCCATCTCTTAGCTTCCTTGAGTAGCTTATTAATGAAGTCATATCGGGATTTTTTTGTGAAAGTAAACACAGCCATAGTTTCAAACGGAACGTCCATGTACTTACGCAAAAATAGAACTCGACTAACAAGAGTTGTCGATTTTCCGGAACCTGCGCCTGCAAGTACTGACGCTGCAGACGGCCTGTTGAATATGACTCGCATTTGGTCCTCGGTTGGGCCTTGATGAACACCCTGGTCATCATCCCAAAAAAGATCGGAAGACGCATCTTGGATATGTTCGGAGGAAATGTCGAACCCCTGTCCTTCGTATAACGCTTTCTTTTTTTTCAACTCTACCTGTGGCTGCTTGATAGATTCGCCAGATGAGGCAGTGGGGTGTAGTGGCCCACTATGTAAAACTCGTGGTTTGGGGGGAGGAACGTTGTTGTGATTCAAACCAAGTAATTCGAGAATTGCCTTCCAAATTCTATGAAACATACCTTCTCTTCTCATCCCAAAGCGTTAAGCCTCCAATGGCTATCGAATCCAAGGAGGCCGCATGGGCTTGACCTCATCTTCCCTAAATCTTACAAAACTCCAGTAGAGCTCCTCATGCTCAGCAGAAAAACTAGCAATAATACGTAATTGCAACTGGCGCGATATTTCCTGAGGGCACACGCTTGACAACATGTAGTCCTCCATATGCCATATTTCCCAATTGCATTCGGCCAACTGGTCCCAATAGATGGGCAAAGGAGGTAACCATACTCCATTAACCAACGCATGGCTCGCTAGGCGCATATATGCTAGCAATCTGCGCCTACTAGCAGAATTAACTAATTGGCTCGCATTTTTAAATGTTATTTTAATCCGCTGGCGTCGAGATTGTATCTCAAATGAGCGCATTGGTTCTCTATTGAATATCATATTCAATTGCCCCCGCGATTATTACAAAGAAATTGAATGTGCTTGTTGCAGCCGTATGAGGGTCTAGGAAGAAAGCATATGCAAAATTGATTTACAATTTTTGAAGTGAAATTGCGGACGCAATTTACGAGTAGCAGCTTATGCGTAAATTTCAGCAGAAACTTGCAACTTATGGGGGTATGTAGATTGCACCTTATGGTGTTATCATGGTGCGTAACTTGTTGATTTTTATTGTTATGAGGATGCATCATTTGAGACCCCCAACATTTGTGGTGGACCCCATAAGCTGCAAGTTGGACCTCATAAGCTGCAACTAAAGACCCCATAAGTTGCAAGTAAATCTATTTAAATTGAGCATCAAAAGTATTTATAAGGAAAACTAATGAGTACCAATGATAAACAAACCTCAGATAAAGTTTCTGGTTTAGCTTCAGAAATATTGCGTGATAGCCATTCTTCTGCAACAGCTAAAAGCTTAGCAGCTTCAGCATTAGCACAATCAGGAACAAACAAGGAAACAGGAAAGGCAATGGAGCAGCTGGCGTCTAAAGTTTTATCAAGTGAAAAATATTCTGATAAAACTCATACATTGGCCGCATCGGTACTCGCTCAGTCAAACAAGAAAAGATAGTAGTTATAATAAGAGAATGACAATATGAAATGATTTGGTGGGAAAAGACTGTTTAGTACTACTTCGTGCAAGCGCTTATTTCATTGAGTGAGACCTTCACCATTTTTTTAATCTATGGAGCAATAAGCAAAACTAACAATTTCACACTTGAATGCCAAACTTATTTTTCTGGAGTTGAAAAAAGCGCGGACATGGTGCTGACATCAGGAATTTAGCAAGTAGAATTTATTTCTTATTTAACGGATCTGATTGAATTCAAAAAGCATCATCAGGTGGCTTTTCTTATGTAGCTGAAATTAGCAGTTCCAATTGGAAAATAACCAAGTGCATAAACTTAAGTGAATATGCACTTGCTCTGCAAATAGAAAAGCAACTAAAAATTAGGGGGCTTCGTAAAGTATTGTGTATTAGAAGTTTGAAGAAGATTTTAGTTAAATTTCAAATATGTTGAATTGCTGTATTTTGATGGGTTCTATTTGCTTGATTATTGAGTTTCAGTTCTCTATAGCAGACCCTCATCTGATGTCTAGATGCATGTAATTATTTAAAGCGTCGTTGTGTTAACGGTATACGATTGAAAAAATTAATAATGATTGCTCAGGAAAACTTATGACCGATGTCAAGCGCATTGCCCTATTCCTAGATGGTACGTGGAACAATGTTGATGATAACACCAACGTCTGGCGGATGAAGTCTCTATGCGCTAAGTCCTCGGAGCAGCTCGTATATTATAGCGCAGGAGTAGGGACACAGTCTGGCGAGCAACTCTCTGGAGGAATGTTCGGCATAGGCATCAACGAGGAAGTTCTCAGTGCCTATGAATGGCTTGTAGAACATTATGAGCCGGACTCACATCTGTTTATATTTGGCTTTAGCCGAGGCGCTTTCACTGCCCGTAGTCTGGCTGGTTTTATATCCAAATGTGGATTATTGAAGGCCGGTTCGCCATTGTCGCTGAAGCAGTTGTATGAGCGGTACCGAAAAGGCACAGCCAAATCGGTGCGAGAGCTCGAGAATGTGGATAAAAGTGAATTGAGATCG
>CAINWC010000089.1 GCA_903854305.1 uncultured Pseudomonadota bacterium
CCCAACTTTCGAATGGTCGGACCAACGCGTTTCCCAAGCTTGATATAAAGTTTGATTGCTCGAATGCGGTCTTCGTATGAGAACATGAACTACCTCCTAGTAGTCCAAGTTTTACGCCGCACCCCCTTATTTGGCGCGACATGTTGATTAGAACCATTAGTCTGGTTGTGCTGCCACAGCTTGCAGACATTCCAGACGCTGCTCTCAGAGTAGATGCTCTGATTAAGCGAGCGCAAGAATCTCAGGCAATAGAAGATGTGAATGCGTTGAGTGAGACATTAAAGTCAATCTTGCTAAGAGCGGAGATGCACAATGATGCTCAGCATCACATGCAAGAGGCGCTATTGCAAATGCTACGATTGTTGATATCCAGCATGGGTGAATTGACCATTGACGACAAATGGTTGCATGGACAGATTCAAATTGTTCAAGCCATTATTTCAAAACCACTCAATATTGATTCTATTTACAACGCAGAAAGTAGTCTCAAAGAGCTGATTTTTAAGCAGGCGAGCATCAAGCCAGGGCTTATTGAGGCTAAAGATACACTTAAAACCATGATCAGTACTTTTGTAAGCAGCTTGGCCGACATCACGGCGACTACCGGCACTTATGAAACTAAGATTAGTGATTATCAGAAACAAATCAGTTCTACCGAAGATATGGGGGCATTAAATGCCATCCTGCAAAGTCTGGTTGGCGACATTAAGGTCATGAGTGCCGGTGCAAAACAATCACACGTTGCCTTTCAAGAAACTCAGAAGCGGGTTGAAGAAGCCGAGAAACAAATTAATGAACTCACGATTAAACTAGATTACATCAGCGAAGTAGCACATGAGGACTTTTTAACTGGCGCGTTAAACAGACGCGGCATGGATGAGGCGCTGGAAAAAGAGTTTGAGCGATCTGATCGACATGGCACACCAATATCCCTGGCAATGATAGATATTGATCATTTCAAGAAAATTAACGATACCCTAGGTCACTCCACAGGAGATGTGGCGCTTGCACACTTAGCTAAAGTCGTTAAAGGTGTCTTACGTAGTACCGATATTCTGGCACGCTATGGCGGTGAAGAGTTCGTTGTTATTCTGCCTGGCACTAAGCAGGCTGATGCTGTGAGCGTAGTGACTGGTGTGCAGCGCGATCTTACTAAAAACTTTTTTCTACATAATAATGAACGCGTTCTCATTACCTTTAGTGCCGGTGTAGCCGAGCGTATGGTGGGAGAACACGTTGATGCTGTTTTGCCACGTGCGGATGCTGCACTTTATGTGGCTAAACAAACGGGACGTAACCGCGTCGTGGGTGCAGATCCGAGTTTAACAAACCCATTACAAGGCGCTGATCATTAAGCCAGTATCATCAATGACTGGCTGACGGTTCATTACGCCTAATACAAGCTTTCCCAAAACTTCCACCAAACGCGTTCATCAGTCGGTGCGCCTTTGCCTAACATCGCGCTGTTAGGGTAGTTGGTTTGCAAAATACGTAGCGTATCTTTTTTGAGGTCATCCAAGCTCATTAGGTCGTAAGCACTAATCAATATCACTAAGGCTTCTTCAGTGCCTGGAGATTGTGGGTAGAATTCCAACACATATTTGGCACGGTTAATCGCCGCTACATAAGCCTGACGTTTCATGTAATAACGTGCAACATGTAACTCATGCTCAGATAAGCTATTCGCCAAATATACCATGCGTTGAGTAGCGTCTTTTGTATAGCGACTGTTTGGATAACGTGTCACAAGTTCTTTAAACGTTACAAATGAATCGCGTAGTGAGCGAGGGTCACGGTCACTAATTTGTTGTTCGGTCAGCTTTTCAAGTACGCCGCGCTCGTTAAAAACAGCTAAGCCTTTTAAGTAGTAAGCATAATCAACATTAGGATGGTTTGGGTGCAGTTTAATAAAACGGTCTGCGGCAGCTACCGCTAAAACAGGATCTTGTTTTTTGTACTGAGCATACGCAGTTTCTAGCTGCGCCTGAACAGCATAGCGGCCGTTAGGATAGCGAGATTCTAGTTTTCCAAAGTAACCAATCGCTTTGTCGTAGTCTTTGTCGCGCATTTTAGTCGCGCCTTCCTGGTAGATGCGCTCTGCGGTCATGCCTTTGGTATCATCGAACTCAGTAGGGGTGCCAAAAATCGCACACGCATTGAGTAACAAGGCAAACATTAAAATTAAGATATACTTCATGCCAAAACCACCTTTAAGAATTATTGATAATTATAACCGATGACAGACACTACTCAACAATCTCTTAGCAATGCGCTTGCTTTGACTATTCCGCACGACTTAGGCGGTTTACGTCTAGATGTTGCATTGCAACGCATGTTGCCAGATCACTCACGTTCTCGCCTGCAAGCTTGGATAAAATCAGGCTTAGTCACTGTGGATGCAAATCCGAGCACCTCTAAAACTAAGGTATGGGGTGGCGAGCAAGTGCTTGTACAAGTGCAAACTAAACCAGAAAGCCAAGTATTTGCTGCTGAAGATATTCCGCTA
>CAINWC010000090.1 GCA_903854305.1 uncultured Pseudomonadota bacterium
AACAGATTCCATGTGATGACTTTAATTATAGGGAAACAATTACGGATACCCAAAAAATTAAAATGATAATAAAAATCCCTGCCCAGAAAATACACCAAGGAAACGTCAATAAGCCGTTTAACGATATTGTTACCTACGTTCAGGCGCAGGATAAAGAAAGAGACGCCCCCCAGCCATCTCTGGGCGCGGAAATTGACTACGATTTATTAGAAGATTTTGAGCATCTATTAAACTACACAACAGACGCTAAGGAGCCAATTAAAAAACCAAGTAAATCTGAAAAAGTGATTGCAATACGCACTCACAAAATCGCAGACTTAGCAACTGCCGCCAAAGAAATGAATGCCGTGTCCGCAAACAATACCAGGTCAGGCGATCCAGCCTACCATTTTATATTAAGCTGGCCAGACCATGAATACCCGTCTGAAGAATCAATATTCGATGCCGCGCAACACGCAATCAAAGCTATCGGACTGGCAGAACATCAATATGTTTTGGCCATACACATCGACACCGATAATATTCACTGTCACGTTGCTGTCAATCGGATCCACCCCGTAACTTTCAAATCCCGTAATATTGAGTGGGCAAAAAAAACCCTACACCTGGCAGCACGTCAAAGCGAAATAAAACACAACTGGACGCACGATAACGGCATCTATATCGTAGAAGAACAAGAAAACGGCGACAAGCGAATCATTTTAAATCCTAAGTTTGCAAAATCAGTAGCAGACGGCCGGCACGCCGTCCACAGCGATCTAGGCGAGGAAGTAGCGCTACCCCCCTGGCATGACCCTCAAAGCTTAGAATCGTGGCTTAAAACCGACGTCTCTAAAGCGTTAAAAAAAGCACTCCCAAAATTACACGACTGGAACGCCCTGCATTCATGGCTTGCACAAAGGGAAATTACCCTAGATGACACTGGCGGAGGCGGTATGCGCCTGCATGCCACCTCACCTGAAACAGGCGAACTATTAGATATTCCAGCCAGCAAAGGTTTACGTCTATTAAAGCGCACAGAGCTAGAAGCGCGCTGGGGTAAATTTGTTACCGGTGCCATTGAACCGAACCCCTACATCCAATCATATCCTGCCGACAGGATTGAATTAGATGAAACCAAAACAGAAGCCGTTAAGGCGACTAAAGTCATTACACGCGATTTATCACACCTAACCCCGCAACAACTTGAAAAAGGAGCACAAAATGTCATCAGAAGCGCCCCCGATCGTGGAATCCCCCGTTCACTTGGCAACCACCTCTTACACGCTGAACCAGATAGATCAATCCCGCCTTCCCACCGAAGAGGTAGCTTGTATGAGTTGTCCCCTAGCAGTTTGGCTGGCAACCGACAAGGCGGTGAAGTGCTACTGCCGCATGATGTACGTCTTCGTTTGGGAGACGGAAAACCCAGGGAAGATACGGCAGTGCGACGGGAGAGAGAGGGCGATAGCCGAAGCGGAAGCAGCGGCCGCAGCCTAAACCGCGACAACTCCAAACGTGAAGAACGTAAAGAACAGCGCGCCACCGCGCGCGCTGACCTGCGAAGCCGTTTTTCACAATACCAACGCTTTGTTCGCCATAATGATGTTGATTATTTTGCTCAATCCAAAGGCATACAGTCCAGTCGAAGTCTCGCCCTCAAAGCGATCAACAACGAAGCAAGGTTTGCTAAACTAGAAATCAAAAATAACAAAGCGCTCTCGCAACCAGCAAAACTAAACGCTATCGTCACTATTACAGTCGATAGTACCAGAAATAAGTTGCAGGCAGACGCAGAACACCAAACCAAAAGTAAGGCATTACGCGCAACACGCCAACCCGCTTTAGGCTGGCGCGTGTGGCTACACGAGCAAGCCAATTTAGGTGATCAAGCCGCCCTATCGGCTTTGCGCGGCATCGTTTACCAAGCCCAGCGTGATGCTAAATACAAAAGTGACAAAGAGGCCGATGAGGCCTTGGACGAAAGTAATATATTCAACGAAGATGAGAAAAAATATCGCTTATTGATGACAAGGCTTCTTGAAGAAGAAAAAAGAGAAACAGCCATCAGATCGGCACAGTATGACTCAATGCGCCCATACGAAGCAGACGCCCTACTTTCTCGTTATGTAGGTATTCAGTGGCATGTTACTGGAAACGGGCACGTAGAATACAGTGACCGGGAAGCCACCCACCTATTTACCGATCGAGGCAATCGCCTAACATTCGACCGCGCACGAGTCACTGATGAAGAAATACAGCTTGCCCTGGTCCACGCCCAAAATAAATTTGGCAATCAAATAACGCTAACTGGCGATGATATAGTTTTCTCTGAAAGAATGGCGCGCCTAGCGGACGACATGGGCTTGACAGTGCTAAACCCAGCGCTACAAACGACTATTAAACAGCACCAAATAAGCAAGGGATTACAAGTTACAGCAGCACCCAACGACCTAGCGCCACCGGCGCTAGTAATGCCTACCAATGACGAGACTGACCTAAAAGAACCCAATACAACGCCAGCCAAAACAACGCAAGAAGCGTTGCGAGAAAAAGTACTTTCCATTGACCCGCATGCGCAATTTGTTGTACACAATGGCGATGATAATAATAGTTATACAGGCCCTGTTGCCGCAACACTTGAAGATCGCGAAAACGAATCTGATACTGGATTTGCCCAGCATATTGGCCGTAGCATTTACGCGCTTCATCCAGTTAACCCGCCAAAAAATCATCAGCAGTCAAATGTAGAAGTAAGGTATAAGAATGAACAAGCTATAGCCACACTTACCAAACAAATAGAAAAGGACGTAGGCAATTAAACTTCCAAGGAACTTTAATACTTAGTATGAGACTTTATTACTATCCCACAAATGCATACCGTTAAAATGGTTAGCAACAAATTCGGAAAACTTCTTTAACTTAGGTGTTATATCATCATTGCAAAATGAACGGCACTCATAGACCTCAAATTTATTGGAATATTGATTTTTACGTATATCTAATGTTGCATGTTTATCAGTAGAGACATGATGTAGGTGGTAAATATAACAATTTTTCTCATAAGCATAATCCAATCTGGCCGACACGCAATGATGCATCTGGTTCGACTCTTTGTAGAAGGCTTCGGTGCTGGTGAGCATGGTCGCAGTAAAATCATCCTGCATTTTAATTTCAGCTAAATCCTTCGGCACAGACTCAGTCCAATCTACTTTATCGGCTATCTCTGCTATTTTACGAATAGCAATCTCTTCATGCCATACATCTGATTGACGCTTTAACCATGTCAGTCCTGCACCACGAGGTATGTCAAATGGTTCTTCTGTGCCATTTACGTAGTCAAAAATAGGCCGCAGGCTACCAATCGTTTTGTATAGCAGATTACTACTCAATCTACCCTTATTTCCCTTTTGTACTCTAGCTGCTTCACGTAATGCCACTTCTAAAACAAATCGTCTACTTTCATTGCGTTTTTTCTCCACCAGACCGTCATTGTAATGGTCAACATAATCGTAGTTGTTAAAAATATGAAAAAATATCTCTGGTTTGTAAATTCTGATATTAATTTTTTTTAAAGAAATTAGATTTAATAGATGAACAGCTTTTGGGTTATAAGCCTCCGAAGCGTC
>CAINWC010000091.1 GCA_903854305.1 uncultured Pseudomonadota bacterium
AGATAAGATGGATATTGATCAAGCCGGTATTAAGTCTGAAAGTGATCTTCAGGAACTGGGCTTAGATTCACTAGATACCTTTGATATTATTTTTAATGCAGAAGACCACTTCAACATTAAAGTGCCGAATGATTTGGTTAAAATTACGACGTTGCATGACGTTGCTGTGTTAGTACATCAATTAATATTAGAACAAAATAAATAATGGCTAATTTGTCCAATCGACAACGGGTTGTAATTACAGGCTTAAGCGTAGTCTCACCGCTTGGAAATACGCTTTCGGATTTAACGCTGAATGCCTTTGGTGGTGTTTCTGGTATTAAAAAATTAGATACGCCTTTTGTTGATCAATTGAACTGCAAAATTGCAGCGCAAGCGCAATTTGATCCAGCTGAGCATTTCACCAAGCATACCTACTCGATGTTAGACCGGACGAGTCAAATGGCGCTGCATACCAGCATCGAAGCCATCAAAGATTCTGGATTGGTTCTAGATGAAACGCTCAGGCCACGTATGGGAATTTTTCTCGGTACGGGTATGGGCGGCGCGCACTCAATTGAAGACGGTTATGTTCGTCTTTATAAAGAGGGTGCAAAGCGACTAAAACCATTTACCGTGCTGATGAGTATGAATAACGCGGCAGCTTCAGCCATTGCACTTGAACATCAACTCACTGGACCTAATCAAACTTTTTCTACAGCATGTTCCTCTTCTGCAGTTGCCATTGGTGAAGCGGCTAGGCTGATACGTCATGGTTATGTGGATGTGATGCTTGCAGGCGGTAGCGAGGCGCTATTAACTTTTGGCACGATTAAAGCCTGGGAAGCCCTTAGAACGCTGGCGGAAGATGATGCTGAGGATTTAAGCGCTTCTTGCAAACCTTTTTCTATTGACCGCACTGGTTTAGTATTAGGCGAGGGCGCTGCGATGTTGGTGCTTGAGTCTTACGATTATGCCGTGGCGCGCGGTGCAAATATTTATGCTGAAATCGTTGGATATGGTGCAGCGAATGATTGTAACCACATTACGCAGCCTTCTGTCACCGGGCAAGCGGCTACGATGCAAGCTGCATTGAAGGATTCAGGCTTAGCCGCTGAAGCTATTCAATATATCAATGCGCATGGCACTGGAACAAAACTCAATGACGCTACTGAAACGAATGCCATTAAAAAGGTATTCGGCGCACATGCTTATGATTTAAGTGTAAGTTCAACTAAATCAATGCATGGTCACTTAATGGGTGCTGCTGGTGCGCTTGAAACGATTATTACGACAATTGCTGTGACAAATAACCAGCTTCCACCCACCATCAACTTAAAGCATCCAGACCCTGAGTGTGATTTAGATTATGTGCCTAATGAAGCTAAAACATTGCCTAGACTTGAATATGCAATGTCAAACTCATTTGCTTTTGGTGGCACTGGTGCCGCATTGATATTGAAAAAAGTAAACTAATGACAATGGCTGCGTTCGATTACGACCGACTTGATTATAATCGAGAAGAACAGCCACGCTATGCGGCGCGTCACGCGTTTATAGCAACAGAAGATGATGCCGCTAATTGGCAACGTTTACTGCCGAACTGTTTAGAAGGTTATCACTACCATTTAGCCTTTGATTTAGGCCATGTCACAGCGTTTAAAACAGGCTATATCTCGGTATTAAAAGAGGGTGAAGTGGTGTGCATTGCACCGATATTTATTACCGATTATGCGCTTGATACTACTGTGCAAGGCTCAGTAAAAACCTTTACGCGAATCATAAGCAAGTGGCTACCAAAACTCATGACCTTGCGTTTGCTATGCGTAGGTTCACCAGTCACCGATTCTGCACAGATTGCTTACGATAAAAATCTGCCGATTGATGCGGAAATAATCAAACAGTTGTCGGCAAAACTAGATGAAGTAGCCGAAGCTGAAGGTGCAAGCGTAATTGCTTTTAAAGATATTCTAGACAGCGATGCGACTCAATTACGACCATTGTTAGAAGCGCATGGCTATTCATGCGTAGATAATATGCCAGTGGCTAGAAACACCATCCACTTCAAAGATCTTGATGCTTATTTTGCCAGTATTAGTGCCAGCACACGTAAAGACTTGCGTCGAAAACTCAAAAAATTCGATCAAATACGTATTGAAGAACATAATGGATTGCCACCGCATTTAGATCAAATCTATCAACTATATTTAAATTGCTATGAAAAAAGTGAGCTGAAATTTGAAAAGTTGACATTGGCATTTTTTGAATCATTAGCGACTGTAATGCCCAATCAATGCCGCTTTGTGTTGTATTACTTTGATGAAAAACTGATTGGATTTAACTGTTTGTTAGTTGGTCATGGTGTGATGTTGGATAAGTATATCGGCATGGATTATCACCATAGTACGCAGGTAAATTTGTATTCACTTGCTTGGATTCATAAAATCAAAATGTGCATACGCGATGGTTTTCATCTCATGCAAAGTGGTCAAGCTGCTTACGATAGTAAATTGAGTTTTGGCGCGACGCTAGAACAAACCCATGTTTTATTTAAACATCGCAATCGCTTCATTAACCCGATATTAAAACTCGCTGCACGCGCGCTTGCTTATGGTAACTTTGACCCCGCGCTAAAGTCGTCTAAATAAATCATGCGCTTACCTTCACGTTTAACTTGGGATGTCATTGCCTTAATCGCCTTACTGTTGCTACTTGATACCTTTGCACAGATTTTTTTTAAAATGGGTGTTACACATCTTGGTGAGTTTCCAACTACCAATTTAATTGATATTTTTCAATATTGCGTCAATATGGCGCTCAATCCTTTTGTGGTTGGTGGAGTAATGGCCTTGTTCTTCGCATTTATTACATGGCTAAAACTTCTTTCAAAAGTAGATTTAAGTTTGGCACACCCAATGACTTCGCTCGTGTTTGTCACAATTCCACTGAGCGCTTCCTGGTTACTGCATGAGCCATTGCATTGGAGTCAAATTGTTGGCGTTATCTTAATTGTGTTTGGTGTGTTTACTGTTTCAGATGATGGTGCATCTGACAGCCATTGATAGCAGTTTGATACGTTAAGCTAGTGGAAAATCAGGCTGTCAATTTTTGGCTGTAAATGCGTATGGCGAAAAAAACTTATATCATAGCCAGCGTTGTTTTAGCCAGCATATTGTCCTTTAATTGTGTCGTTGCGATTGCTGATGACACGGTTGAAACTTTAGACGTTGCGCCTGCAAAAATATCTTATAAGCTGACACCTTCTTATTATCAAGCTTCTGATGGCAATGATGCGATAGACATTAACATTCGCGCTAATACCGATAAACATACAGTTTGGCTAGGCGAATATCGTGATGACAATGGCTATCATCAAAGCCGTGCAGGGTATGAGTACAGGCTTGACCTTGGTTTTACACGATCGGTCTTATCCGCTCAGGTGGCTAGTGGCGGGTTTCTTGGCGGTTCGATTACGACCGAAATAGGTGGGGAAACTTTCGGTATTCTGGGCTTTGGCCGCACTAATCTACATGATTATTACAATCTAAATTTTGATCCAAATGATGCAATTACGCTTGGTATAGGTACGCGAGCATTTAACAACACAGAGCTATCGTTGTTTCAGGTGAGGGATGACCGCTTGGGAACAGGGCAGCATATTACGCATTTATTGTGGCACTATAAAATTGCTGAATCACAGCGGTTATCTTTAGATGCTTCGTATAAAAATGGCTTAAACACGGATAGTATTACAGTTGATGGTTATGGATTATCCGCTGAATATGACTATCACCAATATTTTTCTCGCATTGCCCGTGATCAGCATGCGAACTTCTCCGATAGTAATATCA
>CAINWC010000092.1 GCA_903854305.1 uncultured Pseudomonadota bacterium
AGACATAAACGTTTAGTGCTCATCGGCATCGGTTTGGCATTGGTTGGCTTAGCTGCGATGCTGATTTTGAATGCATTTCAAAGCAATATGGTGTTCTTTTACACACCTACGCAAGTCGTAAAAGGTGAGGTGCCAAAAGGTACGGGGTTTCGTATTGGTGGCTTGGTCGTCGCTGGCAGCTTAAAACGTGGCGACGATGGTTTGTCTGTCAGCTTTGTCATTACCGATACCGCGAAAACAGTGCCGGTGATTTACAAAGGCGTGCTGCCTGATTTGTTTAAAGAAGGCAAAGGCGTGGTTGCGCAAGGTAAAGTCGGCGCGGATGGTGTATTTGTAGCGAGTGAAGTGCTCGCAAAACATGATGAAAATTATATGCCGCCAGAAGCTGCAGAAGCCTTGAAACGTGCAAAGCAGCAGGGCACTAATAGCTTAGTGATGCCTAAATAAAAGATTTAAAGTTGTAGAGTATTTGTAAAATAAACGCTCCAGAATTGATGTATCTAGATGACTGCATCTACATGCAGAGCCACCGAATAAATATTAAAAGGACGTAAACGTGATTCCTGAAATTGGCCACTTTTCTCTAATTCTAGCCTTGTTGGTTGCGCTGGCATTAGGTGTTTTTCCTATCATAGGCGCAGCGAGTGGCAATGCGGTATGGATGGGACTGGCTAGGCCGTTGGCACGTGCACAGTTTTTACTCATTGCCATCGCCTTTGTTTGCTTAGCTTATGCCTTTGCAACCATGGATTACTCTGTGACTTATGTTGCCACTAATTCAAATTCAAAACTACCGATTCAGTTTCGTATTGCTGCGATATGGGGTGGGCATGAAGGTTCATTATTACTATGGGCGATGATACTAAGTGTTTGGACTGTCGCGGTAAGTTTATTCTCCAAGCACCTACCAGATGATATGCGTGCGCGAATACTTGGCGTAATGGGCTTGATCAGTGTTGGCTTTTTACTGTTCATGCTCATGGTGTCAAATCCTTTCGAACGTTTGATTCCAGCCGCTTTAGATGGTCGTGACCTTAATCCGCTATTGCAAGATCCTGGCATGATTTTTCATCCACCGATGCTTTATATGGGTTATGTTGGCTTTTCTGTAGCATTTTCGTTTGCCATTGCCGCACTACTGGGTGGTCAGCTAGATGCAGCATGGGCGCGCTGGTCACGCCCTTGGACAACGATGGCATGGGTGTTTCTAACATTAGGCATTATGGGTGGCAGCAATTGGGCTTATTATGAACTAGGTTGGGGCGGTTGGTGGTTTTGGGATGCGGTAGAAAATGCTTCTTTCATGCCATGGCTGGTTGGCACAGCGCTGATTCACTCATTAGCTGTGACAGAAAAACGGGGCAGCTTCAAAGCTTGGACAGTACTGTTAGCGATTTGCGCGTTCTCTTTAAGTCTACTCGGAACTTTCCTTGTACGTTCTGGCGTACTTACTTCAGTACATGCTTTTGCAACTGATCCACGACGTGGTTTATTTATTTTAGTATTTCTTGTAGTAGTGATTGGTGGTTCGTTGGCATTGTTTGCTTGGCGCGCACCAACAGTAGGGCGCGGTGGCAAGTTTGATGTCGTTTCACGCGAAAGTTTTCTGTTGGCAAATAACGTGTTGTTAGCGGTTGCTGCATTCTCAGTATTGCTAGGTACTTTGTACCCGCTGTTTTTGGATGCGCTGGGTCTAGGTAAGATTTCAGTCGGCCCTCCATATTTTGATACGGTATTCGCACCACTGATGACGCCTGCATTATTTTTGATGGGCATCGGCCCGATTGCACGCTGGAAAAAGTCATCTTTGCCTGAATTAGCTTTACGTTTACGCTGGGCATTTGGCGTAAGTGTTGCTACCGCAATGCTACTACCATTGCTACTTGGACACTGGACGCCAATGATAGGCTTGGGTCTATTCTTGTCATTCTGGATTTTTGCATCAAGTGCGCATCTCGTGTATCAACGCCTACGTGGCACGGATCAGCAGCTCATCACACGGATAAAAGCCATTCCACGCTCATGGTGGGGCATGGTCATCGCTCACTTAGGTATCGCTGTATTTACCTTAGGTGTGACGATAGTAAAGGGTTTTGAGTCTGAAATTGCAGTGCGCATGTTGCCTGGAGAGGTTGCGCATTTAGCGGGTTATGACTTTACCTTTAAAGGCGTTGAAGAAATTCAAGGCCCAAACTACACGGCAAGCAGAGGGCAGTTGCTGGTCACTAAAAATGGCGTTGAAAGAACCATACTTTCAACCGAGAAGCGACTGTACACCGTGCAAAATATGCCGATGACCGAAGCCGGTATTAGTCCAGCGCTTATTCATGACTTGTATGCCTCATTAGGCGAGCCGCTGGCAGATGGTGCTTGGAGCGTGCGACTTTACCATAAGCCGATGGTGGAATGGATATGGGCTGGTTGTGCAATGATGGCATTAGGCGGCTTGCTGGCTTTATCTGATAAGCGCTATCGTATGCGTAAACGTCTTAAAAAAGAGGGCGAATTGAAATCTAACGAGGCGTTAGCATGAAGCGGTTTTTGTTACCTCTAGTGATTTTTTTGGTGATGGTCTGTTTTCTTTTCATCGGCTTAAATCTAGACCCACGTGAAGTGCCATCACCCTTAGTTGGCAAGCCTGCGCCGATGTTTAGTTTGCCGCGTTTGGATGACCCTAAACAAGCATTTTCTCCCAAAGACATGTTAGGTAAGGTATGGCTTTTTAATGTCTGGGCCTCTTGGTGTGGCGCATGTCGAGATGAGCATCCGATATTGGTCGAGCTCTCTAAGAGCGGTCTTGTGCCAGTTTATGGCATGGATTACAAAGATACGCGCGAAGATGCACAGCAATGGCTTCAGCAAGGTGGCAATCCTTACATTGCCACGGCAATGGATGCTGATGGTCGAGTCGGTATCAATTATGGCGTTTATGGCGTACCAGAGACTTATGTCATCGATAAGGCAGGCATCATTGCCTACAAGCAGATCGGGCCAGTCACGGATGAGTCATTGCGCAACAAAATTTTACCTTTAGTTAAAAGGCTGCAAGCACAATGAAATTACATTTAACCTTTCGTTTAATTGCGCTTCTTTTCTTGATGCAATCGTTTAGTCTTTGGGCGCAAGATGCGCGTCCCATGGAAAATGATGCGGTCGTTGAAGTGCAGGTTCAACGGCTTTCTGAGCAGTTGCGCTGTTTAGTTTGCCAAAACCAAACGCTAGCGGATTCTCATGCAGAGCTAGCACAAGATCTAAAACAAGAAATCCGTGAAATGGCTGCCAAAGGTATGAGCGATCAAGCCATTATTGATTACTTGGTGGCCCGTTATGGTGACTTCGTTCGCTATCGCCCACCACTGAAATCAACGACAGTCCTGCTCTGGTTAGGACCATTTGCTTTACTGCTGGTAGGTGGCTTTGGTTTATTTATTGCGCTTAGACGACGTGAAAAATTAGCAACAGATACACCGCTTAATGAAGAAGAATCACGTAAAGTCAGTGAGTTATTAAAGATGGATAAGGAATCATAATGGTCATATTTTGGACAATTGCAATCGTATTGCTCATCGGTGTTCTCGCCTTAATTCTTCCAGCGTTATTAAGACCCAATGGCACCGTTAAGACTGATGCTAATGCTGAAAAACGTGAGATTTTTCGTCAACAATTTGACGAAATTGAGCAAGATAAAATCAATGGTGTGTTAGATTCCACGCAATATGAAATTGCAAAAAGTGAGATGCAACGCCGTATGTTGGATGAAATAGGCTTAACAAGTATGCCTGCTGTTCAAGTTAGTCAACCAGATCGTCGCTTAGCCTTGATTTTATTAGTGTTGTTGCCATTGGCTGCAGTAGTAATCTACCTGAAGATTGGTAATCCAGCTTCAATTTCGATACCTGCAACATCGCCAGACGTGACTGCAGCACAAACAAAAATTGAGCATAGTGCAATGGGTGGTGACATCGAGCCGCTACTAAACTCACTTAAAAGTAAGCTCGAAAAAAATCCAGGAGACGGCACCGGATGGGCGTTATTAGCGAGGTCCTATGTTGAACTTCGACGCCATGCGGATGCAGTACTTGCTTATGAAAAAGCCGTCAAATCAATTCAGGATGATCCGCAATTATTAGCCGACTATGCAGACGCTTTGGCCGTAGTAAATGGACATAAACTTGCGGGGAAACCTGAGGAACTTGTCAACCAAGCGCTTAAGCTCGATCCGCACCATGCTAAGGCGTTGATGTTGGCCGCGACCGCTGCATTTGATCGTAAAGATTATAAACAAGCCATTAAATTTTGGGAGCGCTTGCAAAAAGACTTGCCAGCAGATTCAGATATTTTGCCTGAGGTGAAGGCCTCGCTCAACGAAGCGTATGCTTTGTCTGGTGAGAAGCCTTCTGTGTCGGCGCCACAAAAGGTACTTCCAAGTGCTGTAGCCGCAACAATCAGCGGCTCTGTACGAATTGCGCCAGCGCTGGCAGGTAAGCTGGATCCAACTGCTACGGTATTCATCTTTGCACGCGCGACGCAAGGGCAACCTATGCCACTTGCCATAGTCCGCACTACTGTAAAAGATTTACCTTACACTTATCACTTGGATGATAGCTCCGCATTAATGCCAGATCACAAGCTTTCGCAAGCGAGTGAAGTCGTATTGGTTGCACGAATCTCTAAAGCTGGCGATGCTAAACCTCAAGCAGGAGATTTACAAGGAATAAGCGCTGCAGTTAAACCCAATGGTGCAATCGTTGATATTGAGATTAATCAGGTAGTGCCGTAATTTTTGCTTAGTAACTTCAGGTTTGTATTGCAGCAATACTTTTAAGCTTTCGGGCGCTGATTTATATCTCATCAGTACCTGAAAGTTCATCAGACTTAGTCCGGTTAATGTCCCTTAGCATAAATGCGTAAAGACCTTCCACTTTATCGCGTGCCCACGGTGTTTTACGCAAAAACTTCAAGCTTGATGCTATGCTTGGATCGTGGCTAAAGCAGCGTACTGGTATGCGTTCTGCCAACTCGGCCCAACCAAAATGTGCAACCAACGCTGTTACTATCACCTCCAATGTTAAGCCATGTAAGGGATTATTACGTTGCTTCTGAAGTTCAGCCCTTGGAGTGCTAGGTTGTGCATCGATATGTGACTGTGATTGACTCTCAACAGAAGTGTTACTGTAAATGGTTTTTGGCGGCTTCATAAGGTGTTTGCTTCTAGTCGTTGGATAATATCAATCATTGTATGCTGTTGTGTAGATGATATTTGAAGTATTTCACATTCACATTTTGGCCTTGTAAGCATTTAAATTAAGTCTTATTTTAGCTTCTGTCTATTTTATCTTTTGACAATATGCGGCGGTATTGTTCCAGCTTTGCTTCGTAATTTTCCGCCTCACCAAATTCCAGAAAGCGTGCATATCTAGCATGCGTGCCTAGCATTTTCCGGGCATGCTTGATTGGGCAAAAATATTGTTCGGTTCGGGCCACAATTTCACTGATATAAGCAATCATGCCAGTGCCATACGCACAATAGGTGCAATGAAACTTTTCTATGAAATTAAGATAACTTAGATGCTGACGATCAAAAACAACATAATCAGCACGACGTACTTTTTTAATGCCATAAATTGGAAAGCAGGTCATTTGGTAAAAGCTGATAAATAAATCTGTAATGACTAATGGAATAATCATTGCGTAAATAATTGGCCCAGTAATCAGGTTTTGTGGTCGATCAGTGATTAACCAGCGAAAAAAATTGCGTTTAAGTCGACGATGTGTTTCTTTGATCGACTGCTCAAACTCAACGCGCTTGCCTTTAATCTGGAAGAACATGGTTGTTGGTTGCTCACTCAGTGCTGTGCGTAAATCGTCTTCAAGCGCTGTTATTTGATTGAGTAATTGCTGAATACGATCGTTCATCAAATTTCCTATGTTAATGATTTGTTACTAAGTGTCACGGTCACTAAATATACATCAATTTTCTCATGGTTTGATTGATTGTTAAGGCTAGTAAATCGAGTGATTCATGATCTTAAGGCTTTATAACAATATTTGCCTAAGGTTAAGTTATCGCTAGCTGGCGTATCGTTACTGCTTCTTAGGCAAGTTGTAAGTTATTTTTCATAGCTATATTTAAATATGACATAATCAACCGTTATCCGATATGTTTATTCTTAAATTATAAATTTTGAATTCGCCAAATCTACAATCTGTATTAAGCAAGCTGATTAGCCTCACAAATGAGCGTGATGTGGCTGCATTAGAGCTTTCACTGGCGCAGGCTTTGTTTGATTTGATCGCACCTCTAAATGGTGACACGGCTAAATCAATTACCATTTATCACGTTAAAGATATTAGAAAACAGATTTTTTCAGAAGTAGTGATTGGTAAAGAGCCTGATGGATATGCACCTTCCTTAGCCATGAAGCAAAAGCTTACAGCTTGTTTTACTTCTGGTGAGTCTTGTCTATTTGTGCAACCAGAAATGAATAGCGTCACCCTATATCCTCTAAACAACGCCGTTGGTAATACGATGGCCGTTATTGGCATAGAAGCCGAGGTATGTGAGCCTCATCTGCATGAAACTATCACCATGTTATTGCAGATCTATCAAAATTTCACTGGGCTAATCAATGACAATGAGCGTGATACGCTAACTGGACTGCTTAATCGAAAGACATTTGAACTTAAAATCAATAAGGTTTTATCGCAAATGCATCAGGCTACCAATCGGAAAGGTGATAAGGCTGGCCAGTTATTTTTCTTGGCAATTTTTGATATTGATCATTTTAAAAGGGTCAACGATGAGTTTGGTCATCTCATTGGTGATGAAGTGTTGCTATTGTTATCTCAGCTAATGACACAGTCATTTCGTGACACGGACCTTATATTTAGATTTGGTGGTGAGGAGTTTTTAGGTGTGTTCGAATGTTCTAACGCTATCGATATTGAGCATATCCTCGAACGTTTCAGGAAAAGAGTATGTAACTTCGAGTTTCCTCAAGTAGGTAAGGTGACTGTGAGTGCTGGTTACACTGAGATTTCTGCTTATGACGCTTCCAGTCAAGTGATTGATCGCGCAGACTTGGCGCTATATTATGCAAAAAATCATGGGCGTAATCTTATTTGTCATTATGAGCGACTTATTGCAGAAGGTAGTTTGCTCGACAATAAAAAAATAGGCGATATTGAGTTGTTCTAAAAATTCTATATGGATCATTGCTCTTAAAAATTGCAAAAACTATACACATCTGTATACTTAAATAACCAAATTTATTGCTTAAGTAGAAAGAAGGTTTTATGCAAATTCCATTTAAAAAAACTCAAGTGAAGCTGGCTAATTTAAGCGGTTTTGTGCTGCTGAGTTGCTTCGTAATTTCAGCCTGTACCGGATTAGCGAACAAACCGCCTAGTTCAGTTGATAAAGACTGGCCGAGCTATGGCCGCGATTACACTAATCAACGATTGTCACCGCTGACGCAAATCAATCAACAGAACGTTAAAGATTTAAAGTTGGCTTGGCACTTTAAAAGTGGCGTGGCGGCTAGTTTCCAAGCAACGCCGATTGTGACTAATGGCGTGATGTATGTGGCATTGCCATACAACCATGTGGTTGCTTTAGATGCAAAAACAGGTAAAGAGCTTTGGCGTTATAAGCATGAGCTTAGAGCCAACTGGAAAATGTGTTGCGGCCCGGCCAATAGAGGTGTGGCTGTTAGTGATGGTAAGGTATTTATTGGTACGGTAGATGCTCGACTGATTGCGCTTGATGCTAAAAATGGTGCAAAGCTTTGGGATATAGATGTTGCGGACGATACTGCGCTAACTGAGAATAGAAGCTCGCTGAGCAAGGCCGATAGTAAAAGTCAAAAAGACTCATACGGCGGTACAGGGGTAGGGGTTTCTATGGCACCAGTGGTCTATCACGGCAAAGTCATTGTTGGCATTACTGGTGTCGGCTATGGTCTTCATCTAGACACGCCTACCTTAGATGCGCCACTCGGTGCGGTAGTCGGTGTTGATGGTCGTTATGGCCGACCAGGTTTTTTAGCCGCTTACGATATTAACAGCGGAAAACGTGTTTGGCAGTTCGATACGATTCCAGCCCAAGGCTGGGAGGGCGCCTTTACAGAAACTACGTCAGACGGCATTGCATTGAATCGCGATGTCACCGCTGAAAAAGCTAATGTAAAAAATAATAAAGAGGCATGGCGTTATGGAGGAGGCTCTGCTTGGAGTACGCCTGCCATTGATACAAAGACGGATACCTTGTACTTTGGCACAGGTAATCCATCACCACAAATGAATGATATTTCACGTCCAGGGGATAATCTTTACACAGTTTCGTTGGTTGCGTTAGATACTGAAACTGGAAAATTAAAATGGCATTATCAACAGGTGCCGCATGATGTTTGGGGC
>CAINWC010000093.1 GCA_903854305.1 uncultured Pseudomonadota bacterium
AATCACTAAGAGAAAACTTTTTAGGGTTAGCGCGATATTTATCAAAGTTTGTCATGATTATTTTCTTCAGTTGATCAATTAAGTTGCGGCTAGATTATTTTATGCGAAAAAAAGCCCAACCGATTATTTAGTTGGGCTTTTATATTTAGCAACATCTGCGAAAAATGTTTAGCGATGTGCTTTTGTATGATTGATTAAACCATTGGTTGAACTATCATAATTGCTCACCACTTCGTCGTTAGTCAATTGTGGCAAAATTTGCTGAGCAATCTGTTTACCGTATTCCACGCCCCATTGGTCAAAGCTGTTAATGTTCCAAATCATGCCTTGTACGAATATTTTATGTTCATATAAGGCAATCAGTTTGCCTAAAGTATTTGGCGTGAGTTTATCGAACATAATTGAAGTGCTAGGGCGGTTACCTTCAAACACTTTATGTGGTAAAAGTTTTTCGAGTTCATCACCAGTTAACCCTTGTTTATCTAGCTCAACACGTGCCTGCTCTTTAGTTTTACCTAACATTAGTGATTGTGTTTGCGCCAGAAAGTTTGCTAGTAGAATTTTATGGTGTGCATAACCGCTTTTACCAATGGCGTAATGGCTTTGTGTTGGCATTAAAAAGTCACACGGGACAATTTGCGTGCCTTGGTGTATCAGTTGGTAAAACGCATGTTGACCATTAGTACCAGCTTCACCCCAAATAACTGGGCCGGTTTTGTATTTTACGCGGCTACCATCACGGCAGATAAACTTACCGTTACTTTCCATGTCCGCTTGTTGTAAATAGGCGGGGAAGCGTGACATACCTTGATCATAGGGTAATATTGCTTGAGTATCCACATGAAAGAAGTTGTTATACCAAACGCCGATAAGCGCCATAATCACTGGCATATTTTGTTCTAGTGGTGCAGTTTTGAAATGGATATCCATTTCATGCGCACCAGTGAGCAGTGCCTCAAAATTATCCATGCCTACATACAAAGCAATTGATAAACCGATGGCAGACCAAAGTGAGTAACGACCGCCCACCCAATCCCAAAATGCAAACATATTATTGGTATCAATACCAAACTCTTGTACCGCTTTTGCGTTGGTAGATAGAGCAACAAAATGCTTCGCAACTTGAGCATCGTCTTTTGCAGCAGCTAAAAACCAAGTGCGTGCAGAAAGCGCATTGGTCATGGTTTCTTGCGTAGTAAATGTTTTTGATGCAACGATAAATAGCGTTGTTTCAGGGTTACAAACTTCGAGTGCGCGCATTAAATGTGCGCCATCGATGTTAGATACAAAATGCACATCTAAATCTGGTCCAGCATACGGTTTTAATGCATCGCAGACCATTACAGGGCCTAAATCAGAACCGCCAATGCCAATGTTTACGATGTCGGTAATGCGTTTTCCTGTGTAGCCTAACCAGCGACCATTGCGTACTTTTTCTGAAAATTCACGCATTTGTGCTAACACGGCATTCACTTCTGGCATGACATCTTTACCATCTACCATGACTGGCGTATTTGCGCGATTACGAAGCGCAGTGTGTAATACTGCGCGGTTTTCGGTGATGTTGATTTTTTCACCTGTAAACATCTGGTCGCGCCAGCCTTCTATATTCGCTTCACGTGCCATTTGTATGAGTAATGGTAATGTTTCATCGGTGATGCGATGTTTGGAAAAATCTAACAATAAATCATCAAATTTCAGGCTGAATTTGCTAAAACGATCAGGGTCGTTCGCAAACATGTCGCGCATATGCGCCGAAACGATTTTTTCTTGATGCTGGCAAAGTGTTTGCCATACTGGTAATTCAGTTAACGTAGCCATTTAGATAATAGTGCTTTATTAAGTTATTTTAATTGTAAAACGATACCTGCCAATGGTGGCAACGTTATTACAAGCGATTGATTGTGGTGCATCCATGCAATATTTTCAGTGTGTAATCCAGGGGCATTGCCGCTATTACTGCCGCCGTAACAGGCCGCATCACTGTTAAATACCTCATGGTAACTGCCTGCTTGTGGCACGCCAATTCTATATTCATTGCGTAACACAGGCGTAAAGTTCAGCACTATTATAACAAAACTATTGTCTAAGCCGCGTCTAATGAAGCTGATAATAGATTGTTCGGTGTCGTGGCAGTCAATCCACTCAAATCCTTGATGTTCAAAGTCAAGGCTATGCAGTGCATTGGTATTTTTATAAAGATTGTTTAAATCTGTGGTGGCTAGCTTTACGCCTTGATGCCATGCGTGGCCAGCATACTCATCACCAAGCAAATGCCAATCTAGACTGCTGTTAACGTTCCACTCGCGACCTTGTCCAAATTCATTGCCCATAAAATTGAGTTTTTTGCCTGGCGCGGTCATTTGGTAGGTCGTTAACAAGCGCAGATTTGCAAATTTTTGCCATGTATCACCTGGCATTTTATCGAGTAGCGAATGTTTTCCATGTACTACTTCATCATGTGAGAACGGCAACACAAAATTCTCAGAATAGGCGTAAAGCTGACCAAAGGTAAGCATGTCGTGATAATAACGTCTGTGTACTGGGTCATTTTCAATATATGAAAGCGTGTCGTTCATCCAGCCCATATTCCATTTCATGCTAAAACCTAAACCACCTAAATACACTGGGCGAGATACGCCTGGCCAAGCGGTAGATTCTTCGGCTATGGTCAGTACGCCAGGAAAGTCTTCGCCAACCATGACATTAAATTGTTTTAGAAAATCGATGACATCTAGATTTTCACGACCGCCAAATTTATTCGGCAACCATTCACCTGCTTTACGTGAATAATCAAGGTAAAGCATCGAAGCCACGGCATCTACACGAAAGCCATCAATGTGAAATTCAGCAAGCCAATAATGCGCGTTAGCCATTAAAAAGTTACGCACTTCATTTCGGC
>CAINWC010000094.1 GCA_903854305.1 uncultured Pseudomonadota bacterium
ATGCTCACGTGTATACGCGCCACCTTTGGCTTTAAAGTTTTGGTATTCACCATCTACGCATTCTTCCATGCGTTTTTTAAGCAAGCCATCTTTATCCATGGCTAACAATGGATCCCAATAAGATCCCCAAACTACTTTTAATACATTCCAGCCAGAACCACGGAAATCTGATTCCAACTCTTGAATAATTTTGCCATTGCCACGCACAGGGCCGTCTAAACGCTGTAGATTACAGTTAATAACAAAAATCAAATTATCTAATTTTTCACGGCTCGCTAATGAAATCGCACCCAATGATTCTGGCTCATCCATCTCGCCATCGCCACAGAATACCCATACTTTACGGTCGCTAGTATCAGCAATGCCACGATCATGGATGTATTTTAAAAAGCGTGCTTGATAAATACCAGTGATTGGGCCTAGACCCATAGACACTGTTGGAAACTGCCAAAAATCTGGCATCAGCCATGGATGTGGATAGCTAGGTAAGCCATTACCACCCACTTCTTGGCGGAAATTCGTTAATTGCTCTTCAGTGATGCGGTCTTCTAAAAATGCACGGGCATATACACCAGGTGAAGAATGTCCCTGAAAATACACGCAATCGCCGCCAAAGTTTTCATTAGCGGCGCGAAAAAAGTAATTAAAAGCAGTGTCATACAAAGTAGCTGCAGATTGGAAGCTCGCAATATGCCCACCCACACCTGGTGATTTTTCATTGGCACGCAATACTGTCATAATCGCATTCCAACGCACCAAGGCACGGATACGGCGCTCCATTTCAGGATCGCCAGGCAACTTGGCTTGCAAGTGTGTCGGAATAGTGTTCACATAAGCTGTCGTTGCGTTATAAGGGAGATTACTTCCTGAACGCCGCGCTTTATCAATCATCGCCTCAAGTAGAAAATGAGCACGTTCTGTGCCTTCATTTTCAATGACCGCAGTAAGGGCATCTAACCACTCTTGCGTTTCCTGTGGGTCGGTTTCAGTTAACCCCTTGATTTGAGTCGTATCGTGTGAATTCATTGTCATGCGTGAGATTTCTCCGTGTTGTGGCTGCTACGCGTATAATTTATATCAAGCACAAGCCAATATACAAATTGCGTAAACAACTAAACGTGAATTAGATTGTTCTATACAGAACGTATGTTTTAAAACTATTAATCCACTAAAACTATTTTAATTAAGGCTGTAGTGTGGCTTTTTTAGGCTTTTTGGTCAAGTTAAACCGTGTATGCATTGCGGCATATTTATTAGATTTGCTAGCGTTGTCATACATAATATATAAGAGTTAAGGAAAACTAAATGTCGTTAAAGTTATCACAATTTACTGCTAATAGCAGTGAAAATACGCTATCTTTAGAAAATCACATTCTTTTTGTGCTTACTGAAGATGAAGATTTAGACATTCCATTTGAGAAGATTCTGCATGCAAAACTTAAGCGGATGCATAGTGAATACAAAGACCTGAATAAAACACCAATGAGCATAGACTTACCTAATGGCGGCATGGCAAGCTTTGTAGTTTTGAGTGAAAAATTAAATGTATTTCAACGTCATACCCTGCTTCGCAAAGCCGTAAAACCCTTGCTAGATGAGCAGCCGGAGAGTGTCGCAATTTGCGTGTTTGGCGACACCACCACACGTGAAGCCCATGCCTGCGCGGCCTATTATGTAGTGACAGTTAATGCCGCTGAATTGCCAAACCGTAAAAAAGAAAATAAGTTTAAAACACTGAAAGTAATCAGCATTCATGGCTATGCCGCAAGCCATGACTATAGCGATGTTAATGCACGCGTAGCCGGCAATACGCTATGTCGGCAGCTAACCATTACTCCGCCTAATGAATTAACACCGACCATCTACCGCGAGAAAGTAGCTGCATTAGCCAAAGTGCAAGGTTGGAAACACGAAGAATTTGATATGCCCGCACTTAAAAAAATGGGTGCAGGCGCATTTTATGCAGTGGGACAAGGCAGTGACCCACAAGATGCTGCTATCGTGCATCTGACTTACACGCCTAGTGAAACCAAAAAACATGTGGCCCTAGTAGGAAAGGGCATTTGTTTTGATACTGGTGGCCATAACATCAAACCTGCCAAGTATATGCAAGGCATGCATGAAGACATGAATGGTAGCGCTGTGACATTGGGCATTCTACTCGCAGCAACACAGCTAAAATTGCCAGTTAAAATTGACTGCTGGTTAGCCATTGCGCAGAATCATATTGGCCCATTGGCATATAAACAAAATGATGTAGTAACAGCGCTTAATGGCATGACTATTGAAGTAGTACATACTGATGCAGAAGGTCGTATGGTGTTAGCTGACACTTTGACGCTAGCGAGTCGCGAAAAACCAGATGCGATTATAGACTTTGCAACCCTTACAGGAACAATGATCGCTGCAGTAGGTGATCGAATGAGCGGCGTAATAAGTAATAGTCCAGAACTTGCCAGCAAAGCTGTGGCAGCAGGCGCTACAGCGGGTGAACGCGTATTAGCCTTCCCATATGATGATGACTATGAAAGTGACCTAGATAGCGACATCGCAGACATCAAACAATGTAGCTTAGATGGTGATGCCGACCACATTCACGCGGCTCGTTTTTTAGGTAGATTCGTTGAAAATGA
>CAINWC010000095.1 GCA_903854305.1 uncultured Pseudomonadota bacterium
ATAGCGCGCTTTTTCTTCCTTAGTATTATCTGAGGGGAATGCTGCCCTGAAAAAGAGTGCTGAGCCAATGCCGTTCAATGTGACTGTGCGCTCCATTTTGCAGCCAATAACTTCGCTTATGAGTTCCTGAAGTTTTGGTTTAAAACTGTGAGATGATCTTGTCCAAAAACTGCTCCTTGGAGTTGTGCAAGGCTTTCTGCTGCTGGGTTACAATGCTATATCTAGATAAAATAAGCGTTGTAAGGAATGAAAGCCACATGACATTTCCACGCTTTGTAAATATACGGCTTACGGTGCGCCATTTGATGCACGCCTTCAAAAAGATTCACCCACTATGAAGCCATTGCGCATTCTGATTAGTAGCGTTCAAAAAGAGTTCTCTGCCGAGCGCATTGCGCTCCGTGATTGGTTATGCAAGGATGCCTTATTTTCGAGGTAATAACATGAACCATAAAACCGACATACCAGCTGCACTGATTGAAACTCCAACAGGTTATGCTGATTGGCTGACGGACCTGAAGACTCGTATCCATAACGCTCAGCAGCGTGCGGCGCTGGCGGTGAACCGCGAACTGGTGCTACTTTACTGGCAGATCGGGTGCGATATTTTGGAGCGGCAGGCCAAACAGGGCTGGGGTGCCAAGGTGATAGAGCGACTGTCGCATGATCTGCGCGTAGCTTTTCCCGACATGAAGGGGTTTTCACGCGCCAATCTGATGTATATGCGCGCTTTTGCCGAGGCATGGCCGGATGCCGTAATTGTCCAACAGGCTGTTGGACAATTACCTTGGGGGCATAACCTAGTGCTGCTTACCCGGCTGAAAAATCATGAAATGCGTTTGGCTTATGCGCAACGCGCCATCCAATATGGCTGGTCGCGCAATGTGATGAATATTCATATTGAAACCCGGTTACTGGAAAGAGAAGGCCAAGCCGTGACCAATTTCGAGGCGCAACTGCCAGCACAGCAATCTGACCTTGCCCGCAACACGCTGAAAGACCCTTATTTGTTCGATTTTCTTAGCGTGGGTAAAGAAGCAGATGAACGCGAGATCGAGTCGGCCATTGTTCAGCACATTACTCGATTTTTGCTGGAATTGGGCGCTGGGTTCGCCTTTGTAGGCAGGCAGGTGCATATAGAGGTAGGCGGTGACGATTTTTTCATCGACCTATTGTTTTATCACCTTAAGTTGCATTGCTATGTGGTGGTAGAACTCAAGACTGGCGACTTCAAACCAGAACACACCGGGCAATTGAATTTCTATCTTAGTGCAGTAGATTCGCAGATGAAGTCAGAGCAGGATAATCCCACCATCGGCTTGCTGTTGTGCAAAAAACAAAACCGCCTAGTTGCCGAATATGCGCTGCGAGATTCAAATAAACCGATAGGTGTAGCCGAATATCAGCTCGTAGAATCCTTGCCCGCAGAATTACAAACCAGCCTACCGAGTATCGAGCAAATCGAGCGAGAAATGGAAAGTGGTGATGATGCGTAAATGCATAACGTGGCGCATCGCGATTACACCAGTAATGGCAGCGTGCAGGTCATGTTGCTGACACTAGAAAAACTGCGCCATGCGCATGGTTCTGTGCCGAGTAATCCACAATTGGCGGAGCCGCTTTACCTCACAAAGTACATTGAGCGCATGGGAACAGGCACTGGTGACATGATTCGCCGCTGCCGTGAAGTTGGGCTGCCAGAACCACAGTTTTCAGTCACGGATGGATTTGTAACAACAATCTGGCGTAAAGCTGGGCAAGTTGCCATATCACAGCCAGAGTCACAGCCAGAGTCACAGCCAGAGTCGATGGAGCTAAGGGTGCTGACACTGCTCATCAAAGAACCATTATCCAAGTCTGCCATTTCTAGCGCGCTAGGGCAGAAAGAGATTTCCGGGCATCTAAATCAGGTGATACGCGTATTGCTAAATGATCAAACACTGGAATATACGCTACCCGATAAACCAAATAGTCGCTTGCAAAAATATAGGATTACCGAAAAAGGCAGGATATTATTGCAGCAGTTGATTAAAAATAGTCAGGCATAAAGCATCTATTTGCTGAACCTGACATAAACCAGGCAAAGCGGACATAAACTGAACGAGTGCGTTCGGTACGAGATAGCGCCATCATGAATTAAGCGCTTTTCAAACTAACCACATTATTAGCGTTAAGAATTGCCTCTAACCTATTGCCAAGTTTTTGCCAAGCCTCGCGTTTCTCGTCTGCGTAATCATCAAGCAAATATACCCGATCTACTTTACTGCCAATAACATGATTTTGACAAAGGTTAACAACGTCACGGCTGATTTTGACGCCATTAATCTTTAATTTCTGCATCATTGTTGCCCCGGTACGGCGTAAGTCATGTGGCGTCCATTCTTCATCCTGACTCAGCACAAGGCTATTATTTTCAACGCGGCCTACGAGTTTTTTGCTACGCTGCTTAAATTGCACCTGCCTATCGCCCACCTGCTTACTGGCCGATTTAACACAAACATGACCTTCTTTATAAATTGCAGGAAAAGCCCATGCGGTGTCGCCTGTTAATACATGCAACTGCTTAAATTGATTTAATGCGAAATCAGATAAGTAAACAAGTTGATCCGCTTTAGCACCTTGCTCGCCTTTAGTATTGGCGGCTGGAATAAACCAAGTACGTTCTTTAAAATCTACATGCTTCCATTCAGTCATCAGTAACTCGCCAATACGGCAGATAG
>CAINWC010000096.1 GCA_903854305.1 uncultured Pseudomonadota bacterium
ATCTGATGGGACGAGTTTTTTTTCAAAAGCAAGTACAGAAGCGATATTTGAATTTTTAGCCATGATATTTTTCCTTACTGTTGGTTAATGTGTTGGTTTTGTTGGCAAAGGTAGAGATTATTTTCTTCATCGATGTGCGTGTGCCAAAGCATATTGTCTAAGTTGTCAATGCGATACGGCATGATAAATTCACCTAAGGTGACAATGCTTTCGGCAAAACGGTGTGGTGTGTCTGGATCACGTTGGTTTTCGGCAATGCCCACATCACTAATACCGTGAAAACCGGTGGCAATTGGCACGATCCAACCTTTGGTTTTTCGTTTACTTGTCCAAGTAACTTTTCCACTATCTTGGACTTTACTTGAATGCTTTACAGTTATGTAATCTAGCAAAGCATCAACAGCATCTTTTCCATCTAGCATGGCTTGTTGCATAAAGTCACGGCGTTCGATTAAACAAAACCCTGGCATTAGTTTCGTTATTAGTTGTTTCTGGTTATCTGAATTAATCTCAAATGTTTCTGAGGGTTTGGCAGTAATAACATCGCCACCAGCAAATTTCAGTTTACCTTTTATCAGTCGATCAACGTGTTCTGTTAAATCTTGGTCATAATCACAGCTATATTCAATAATAAGTGAAACTGTTAGATGACAGCGAGCTTCTTCAATAAATGAGGGACGATTGCCCGATTTATCTAACGGATTTCCTGTACCAATGATTGAATACACAAAATCGTTATTACCTTTATAGGTTTGTAGATTAATGTCATGACATACCACGCCCACACTTTTAAAATTTAAATCTTCAAAATCGACATCGCAGATTTTAAGATGACGTTGCAAAGCGTGAACAGCCCCCAGCCATGCTGTCATAGCAGGAAATCCAATGGTGTACGGACTCGATAGTGCATTAGCGTTATGGATTTGAATATAGGGTATTAATAAAATGTTCTTCATAACAAGGCCACCTCACATTCTTCAATTAGGCGAATAAAATGGGGTTTGTATTTATCGTCGTCGATTGATAACGCTTTATCGCCTTGGGTAGTTTTGTAGCTATTGGAAAGCCAACGCGCTAGCGCGGTTTTTATGTCATCTTGCCAATCAGTTTGCTGTTGCCGTGATTCCTTATAAGCCTGGTCTAACCAGATTTTTTGCTGTTTCGGAAGATTTTGATAATTATCCGATGTAGACCAGCCAATATCTAAATACCGAATTTGCCACAGCTTGTCGGCAACTTGATAAATAATGTTTTTGATTAGCCAATCGCGTTTATTTCGGACATGGATATTATTTGTATCACTACTTAATTGTTTGTGTAACTCATCGAAATCTTTCTGAAAATCTTTGAGCCTTAAACTGTTGCTGAAAAAATTTATTTTAGGAGGGTTGACATTACGTTTTGTTAGTATTGGAGGGAGTGATTCAAGCAAATACGCTGTGCCATAATTTTGACTATTTAGCACGCTGATGTTTTGCGGTTTAGTCCCACCAAAACCGATAAGGGTTAATGAATAAATTTCAGCCAATTCGCCTACATAACTTTGATTACTTTTCTTGGCTTCCCTCGCTAATTTTGTCTCCTCAGAAAATCGTAGCGTATTGATGCGTTGCTTAAGAGTGAACATTAAACTTGAGGGGGTTAGCACCGAAAGCAAGTGATAGCTATTTTCTGAAATAGGAAAATACACTTGCTTGACAATTGCGCTAGTAACAGATTTATTTGCATCAGTTGCTTTAATTGCTAACAAAGAAGTAGCCAATTCCGCATAACTTAAAGTAGATAAAGTAAATTGTTTTTGAATAAAAGGCGTCTGCTGTTCTAAATGCTTAAGTACGGTTTGCCCATCTTCCACCGTTAAACTTAAGAACTTATAAACATCCATTGCCGCTGCATTACCAAAAACATCCATTTGCTCTGTAGTGTTACCTGAGCGAATAAAGCCATCAGCTTTTTTTGCCGCTGTTGCAATAATAGAGCTTGTTTTTGCACTGGGGTGGCTGAATTTGGCAGGATGACTAACCAATGACAATTGTTTAGCTCTTTTTGCTGCATCAGGCAACCATGTAGCTAACGCAAACAACTCATTAGCCTCTTGTGTTAATTCATGCTCTTGTTCTACCGTTGTTTTGCTGTCTATTTTCTTTTTTAACCAACTTTCTTTACGTTCATTTAGAAAGTTTTGTATTGCAGG
>CAINWC010000097.1 GCA_903854305.1 uncultured Pseudomonadota bacterium
ATATATAGATGAATGGTATATTAAACCTCTTAATTGATTGAGAAATGCTATAAATGTATGATTTAGATGTCAAAGCTGAAGAGCATGTGGGTAACGAGTTTGTTGCGAAGCCTATTTTGTTATTCCCGAATCCGCAGCAACTTAGCATGTCAATTCGTGCAAGTGCACTCATTTTTGCGGACGAAAAATCACAAAAATTACTTTCTTTGATTGAGATTGTAGCGCCAAGCAATGCAACGGCCTTAATCAAAGGGGAAACTGGCACTGGAAAAGAGTTGGTGGCGCGGCATCTGCACGCACTTAGTTCTCGCAGAAATGGGCCGTTTGCCGCAATTAATTGCGGCGCATTTTCAGAAACACTTGTTGAAAGTGAATTGTTTGGCTATGAGCGCGGTGCCTTTACTGGCGCAGTCAGTGCTAAAACAGGTTGGTTCGAAACTGCCAATGGAGGAACTTTGTTTTTAGATGAAATTGGCGATTTGCCACTTTCTACCCAAGTTAAATTACTAAGAGTCTTGCAGGAACGTGAAGTTGTACCGATTGGCTCACGCAAGGCCATACCTATTGATGTGCGATTAGTGGCCGCCACCAATGTCAACCTGACTGAGGCGGTGAAGGCCGGGCGTTTTCGTGAAGATTTATATTATCGAATAAAAGTGGTTCCGATTGAAATTTTGCCACTCCGTGAGCGTACAGGAGACATTCTTCCACTGGTGGATCATTTTCTAGATGTTTATCGCAATCGATTACATACAAGTAAGCCGGAGCTATTGCCAGAAACTATACGCGTTTTGCAGGCATATCCTTGGCCGGGTAATATTCGTGAGCTCGAGAATGTGATCCACCGAGCCTTGCTGGTCTGCGATGGTAAAGCGCTTCGGCCGTTTGATCTAAATTTACCTGCCATTCAAACTGCGCCTAATCATGTCGCACTGAATACATTTGTGCAATCCAATCTGCTAGATAGCGCAATATCAGAGCTTATTGAACAAGAGCCAGAAAATTTATATGATTTATTTGTACGCAAAGTGGTAGAGCAAACTTATGAGCATTGCCGCCAAAATCAGGTACAAACTGCACGTGTACTAGGAGTAAGTCGCAATGTCTTGCGTACATTACTTAAACAGTTCGGATTAATTCAATAGTCTGAGCTTATTGTTTGTTTACTAACGGCAAGTACCTTATCTTTCAATTAGTTAGTTTTAGTCAATGACAATTAAGTCAATGGTAGATGGAAATTGCAGATTGATTTATAAAGAAGTCATGTTAACGACTTTTTTGTACTTGGATAATGGAAGCAATCGCGCGTGAGACCGCCAAATAAGAGCCAAGCCAACCAATAGCAATAGCCATGCCGATAATCGTCACAAATAATTTGGCATTGAATAAGGCCAAGCTAAAGTCGCTACTGTAAAGGCTGGCTATTTGTGCAATTGAATCATTGAATAATTGCACAACCGCTACAATCATTAAAATGGCAAGTAGGCCACCAAAAAGCCCGTATAAGATGCCAGCATACAAAAATGGCGTTCTGATAAAGTTGCTTGTGGCACCCATTAAGTTGCTGACTTCAATTTCATCTTTTTGCGTCAAAATTTGCATACGCACAGTGTTGCCAATAATGACTAGTAGCGCCACAGCTAAAAGCACAGAGATGAAAAATATGATCTTTTTACCAAGGGCTAATAAGCTGGATAAACGTTTAGCCCATTCCGTGTTTAATAGCGCTTGCTCTACGCCGGATATGCTTTGCAGCTCGTTTCTAAGTGTTTCTAATGATTCAGGGTCGGCAGACTTTGCTTGAATAAAAAAGGCGTCTGGCAGCGGGTTTTTAGTGAGTTGATTAACAGCGTCGCTTGCCTCGTCATTTGTTTCTGACTTTGCTTTAAGCTTTTGCCAAGCTTCATCTTTAGTCACTAGATGAAATTGCTTAATCGCTTCATTTTTACCTAATAGGGCATCAATTTTAGTGATCGTATCTGCGCTAGCATCCAGTTTCAGGAAAAGACTAATCTCCGTTTCATTCTGCATGTGGTCTGTTAATTTAGATAGATTATCAACGCCTATGTAAAATAAGCCGGGTAAGCAGAATGCAGCGCCTACCACCAAGCAAATCATAAACGATGATAGCTTGTTATTGTGCATGCGTGCCAGCACTAGCTTAATTGCTTGCAAGTGGTAATTTAGCCAAATACTCATGATGCTGAACCTTCTATTTTCGATTCACCATGATTTAACTCGCCGTGATTTAACGCACCATGGTTGAGATGTAATACCCGATTTTGCGAAGCACTCATGCCACGCGCGTCGTGCGTCGCCATAATCACCGTAACGCCCACCTGATGAAACGCATGGAAAATTGCCATAATATCAGCCGCATAACTCGCATCTAAGTTGCCGGTAGGTTCGTCCGCAATCAGGATAGAGGGGCGACTTACTACGGCGCGTGCAATGGCAAGCCGTTGTTGCTCGCCACCCGATAGCGTAATTGGCATCGCTTTTTCTTTATGCAATAACCCAACTTTATCTAAGGCCGCCCGTACACGCTTTGCTGCTTCAAGCCCAGTAACGCCATTAATATGTAATGGCAAAATGACGTTTTCAAAGCAATTACGGTCATACAGTAGTTTGTGATCCTGGAAAATCAAACCGAATCTACGCCGCATAAATGGAATGGCTGATGGTTTGAGTTCGCTGATGTTTTGATTGGCGATAAGCACCGTACCGCTGGTAGGGCGCTCAATAGCCGCAATCAGTTTAAGTAAAGTGCTTTTACCCGCGCCAGAATGGCCTGTTACAAACACCAACTCGCCAGCTTCAATATTCAAGCTCACGTTTTTTAATGCTTCATCGCTGCCAGGGTAGCGCTTAGTCACTTGGTCAAATTTAATCATGCTTTTACTTTAGTAGGTATCGCTAGAAATAGCGATAGGCATCGAAAAATGTAGCTTTGATTATATCGCTAAACGCGATGAGGGAATAAAATTGCTGAAGCTGCACACTTTGGGATTTTTGAGGTTTGGGTGGCATTGTAATTGGGCTATGTAAGCTTGTTTTGTCGTGTTTGCCAACAAAGTTGCGAACTCTTGCAACAGCAGTAAAGAAAGACGTTTTTCCTACACTAGCCTAGGCTTGCTAATATGTTTTGCATAGTCTGGATGTTAATGATATTTGAACTGCGAATGCGTGATTACGCATCAATCATCGCATCAATAAACTCACTCGCATTAAACGGTCTCAAATCATCAATCGCTTCACCGATGCCAATGTAACGAATCGGAATGGGGCGCGCTTCGGCAATAGCAGCAATCACGCCGCCTTTGGCCGTGCCGTCCAATTTGCTTAGCACTAAGCCTGTTACGCCAAGCGCATCATCAAACGTTTTTACCTGGGTCACAGCGTTTTGGCCGGTGTTGGCATCTAGCACCAATAGCACCTCGTGCGGGGCGCCGGGTAGGGCTTTGTCCATCACACGTTTTACTTTGGCAATTTCGTCCATTAAGTGCATTTGTGTGGGCAATCTGCCGGCGGTATCGGCTAATACAATGTCAATATTTTTAGCGATAGCGGAGTTGATTGCATCAAACATCACTGCCGCTGCGTCGCCGCTGGTTTGTGAAACTACGTGAACGTTATTACGCTCGCCCCAAATTTGTAACTGCTCGCGGGCGGCGGCTCTAAAGGTATCGCCTGCGGCGATTAATACTGATTTACCTTCTGCCTGAAACGCATGGGCAAGTTTGCCAATAGTCGTGGTTTTTCCTGCGCCGTTCACGCCTGCCAG
The DNA here is from genome assembly GCA_903854305.1 of uncultured Pseudomonadota bacterium. Classification (GTDB taxonomy): domain Bacteria; phylum Pseudomonadota; class Gammaproteobacteria; order Burkholderiales; family Methylophilaceae; genus Methylotenera. The sequence continues at coordinate 3,785 of CAINWC010000097.1, forward strand.
CATGATGACAAATGGTTTGTGGCCGCTAGTCTCCAAAGGTTTTTGCAATGGGGTAAGTAAGTCTGACATAGCTGCTTTTAACGCAGCTTTTAGTTGCACTGTATCATCTAAACTTTGCGCTTTAACGCGGGTTTTGATGTCGGCTAATAAGTTCTTAGTGGCATTTACACCTACGTCTGAGGTAATTAAAATGGTTTCAAGTTCATCGTAAACATCGGCATCAATTTTGCCGCCGCCAAACAGGCTGGCGAGTTGGTTCCCCAGCTGCTTACGTGTTTTACTCAGGCTTTGTTTTAGGCGCTCGGTAAAGCTAGGCTGAGTTGTTGGCGTAAGACTTTGTTTGTCTTCGGGGTTTGGAGCCGTGGGCGTTTTTTTAAAAATATTAAACATGATTGCGCATCGAAAAGAATACGGCTATTTTAGCGTAAACTGGCGTGCTTGCGCATTTGTTGCATCGCCGCATACAAAATGAAATGGAGCGGTAGAACTTAATGTGCGGATGTTAGGTCATTTGCATAGGTATTAATGCTTAAAGTGGTTTTTACAATTGATGAATGAATTTCAGGAAGTCATTGAGTAATGATAAAAAAAATAGTAATGATTCGAAACATAGCGTTTGTGAGTGCTTTACTTGCCAGCTTATTGAGCGCCGTTGCTCAGGCAGGGGTTGAAGAGTTTAAGCTTGATAATGGCTTAAAAATCATCGTGCAGGAAGACCATCGCTCACCCGTAGTGGTCTCGCAAGTATGGTATCGCGCAGGCAGTATTGATGAGGTGAATGGCAAGACTGGCGTGGCGCACGTACTTGAACACATGATGTTTAAGGGTACAAAAAAAGTGCCAGCTGGGCAGTTTTCCCGTTTAATTGCAGCGGCAGGCGGTAAAGAAAATGCTTTTACCAGCACTGATTATACTTGCTACTTTCAGCAGCTGGAAAAATCACATTTACCGCTATCTTTTGAGTTAGAAGCGGACCGCATGGCGAATTTGAACCTAACCAAAGAAGAGTTTGATAAAGAAATCAAAGTCGTGATGGAAGAGCGTCGCTGGCGTACCGATGATAAACCGCAGTCTATGGTAAATGAGGCTTTTCAGGGTGCGGTTTATCGTGCACATCCATATGCAAGGCCAGTGGTTGGCTTTATGAATGACCTTGAAAACATGACCTATGAAGATGCGCGTGAGTGGTATCACAATTGGTATGCGCCAAATAACGCTACATTAGTGGTGGTGGGCGATGTAAATGCGAAGGATGTTTATCAATTAGCTGCGCAATATTTTGGCAAACTCAAACCTAAAGCGTTGCCGGCACGTAAACCGCAAGTGGAGCCCGCACAAATCGGTGAGCGTAGCATTATTGTGAAAGCGCCGGCTAAACAGCCTTACTTGCTGATGGGTTATCACGTACCGGCGTTAAACGACCCAGCTAAAGATTGGGAACCGTATGCGCTTGAAGTGCTAGCGGGCGTATTAAGCGGCAATCCTGCGGCACGATTAAATCAAAGATTGGTTCGTGAAACGCAGCTTGCGGTTGATGTGAGCGCAGGCTATGACTTAATGTCTCGCGGTCGGTTAAGTCTGTTTGAGCTTGATGGCACGCCCAGTGAAGGTAAAACAGTCGCCGAACTAAAGGCTGCATTGTTAGCGCAAATCGAAAAAATAAAAGAGTCAGGCGTTACTGTTGAAGAGCTGGACCGCGTAAAAGCTGGCGTTATAGCGGCAGATGTGTATAAGCGTGACTCTATGTTTTATCAGGCGATGCAAATAGGGACGGTTGAAAGTATTGGTTTTTCTTGGAAAATATTAGACGAATATCCTAGAAAATTACGCGCGGTAACGCCAGAGCAGGTGCAGGCAGTGGCTAAAAAATATTTGCTGCAAGATAATCTAACTATCGCCACTTTAGACCCGCAACCAATAGACCCGAATGCTAAGCCGCAAGGCAAGCCACATGTGCATTAATCGTCTTTTTATCACGGATTTGAGGTTAATTTTTAAGGTGTTCTCGCAATGAATTTTAAGCATATAAAAAAAATAGTAGTGATTCATCTAGCATTATTGGTTTTTACGATTAGTGCAGATGCTGCCGTCAAAATTCAGCAATGGCAAACCAGCGCAGGCGCTGAAGTGTACTTTGTTGAAAATCATGATTTGCCGATTATAGATTTGAGCGTGAATTTTTCTGCCGGTAGCGCACGTGATACCACTGAAAAATCAGGGGTTGCAGGTATCACCAGATACCTGATGGCACTCGGTGCAGCGGGCATGAGCGATGAAGTGATTGCCAATAAAATGGCGGATATAGGCGCAATTTTAGGTGGAGATTTTGATGTGGATCGTGCCGCATTTAAATTGCGCACCTTAAGTAGTGCGCGTGAACAAGCGCAGGCACTGGATGTGTTTACTAAAGTTTTACAAAAACCAGACTTTCCTGAAGCGGTGTTAACACGCGAAAAAGCACGCATCATTTCTGGAATACAAGAATCTGCAACACGGCCAGAAAGTATTTCAAGTAAAGCTTTTATGAGTGCCATGTATGGCAAGCATCCTTATAGTTTAGATGAAAGCGGCGAGGTTGAAACCGTTGCTAAAATCCAGCGTGAAGATCTACAAGACTTCTACAATAAATACTACAGCGCAAAAGGTGCTGTCATTGCCATGATTGGTGATTTAACGCGTGAACAAGCGAACAGCATTGCGGAAAATATTAGCAATGGCATGCCTAAATCTGTTGAAATTGCACCGATTCCAGCGGTTGATTATCCAACAAAACCGATTGAGCAACGCATTGCGCATCCGGCATCACAATCACACATTTTATTAGGGTACCCTGGCGTTAAACGTGGCGACCCAGATATGTTTCCATTGTATGTAGGTAATTATATTTTAGGCGGTGGTGGCTTTGTGTCGCGCTTAACAGAAGAGGTGCGTGAAAAGCGTGGGCTTGTTTATAGTGTGTATAGTTATTTTATGCCGATGGCCGAGTTAGGACCTTTTCAAATTGGCTTGCAAACTAAAAAAGATCAAGCGGATGCTGCGCTTAAGTTGGTGCATGAAACGCTAGATAAATTTATGAAAAATGGCGTGACTGAAAAAGAATTAACCGCTGCCAAAGCCAATATTATCGGTGGCTTTCCGATGCGCATTGATAGCAATGGGAAGATTTTAGAGTACTTATCTGTGATTGGTTTTTATAAATTACCGCTGAATTATTTAGATGAATACAACAAAAAAGTCGCTAGCGTAACGACAGCGCAGATTAAAGAGGCCTTTAATCGTAGATTGAAACCTGAAAATTTTGTGACAGTCATTGTTGGTGACCCGAACGCAAAGTAGACTTTTAATCGTTACAATCTCAGGCACAACTTCCATCATCCCCGCCTTCGCGGGAATGATGGTGTTTGTTCGACTGGCTAACCGTAGTAAAATGTTACTCTATTCAAACAAGCGCTTACCCATCCAACATGGCAATACCAAAACTCAACTCAGTACGCATTAATGCAGGCGAATGGCGTAGTCGTGTCATCAAGTTTCCTGATGCGGTTGGGTTAAGGCCCACGCCAGAGCGTGTGCGCCAAACTGTGTTTAATTGGCTAGGACAAGACTTAACAGGCTTTACCTGCCTAGATTTATTTGCAGGTACAGGTGTCATGGGCTTTGAGGCACTTTCACGTGGTGCTTTGGCGGTTACGTTGATAGAAAAGTCTCTGCCTGCTTACAAATCGTTAATAGAAAACAAGCAGCTGTTAAAAGCCGAACACACCCAGATTTATAACCAAGATGCGCTCAAGTTTTTAAGTCAAAACACGCAAAAATTCAATCTGGTATTTTTAGATCCGCCATACAATCAGCAGTGGTTACCAAAAGTGTTGCCATTGCTGACCGAGCATTTGCAAAGCGAAGCTTTGGTATATGTTGAGGCTGAATATGCATTAGATACTGATGCAGCGCTTGCTGAAAATTGGCAAGTGATTAAGCAAAGCAAAGCAGGCAATGTTTTTTATCATCTGCTAAAATCAAACCATGACTAATAAAACACTTAGAGTCGTTTACCCGGGTACTTTTGACCCAGTCACGCTGGGGCACGAAGATTTAGTGCGTCGCGCATCGGATTTGTTTCCGCATGTGATTGTGGCAGTCGCTGGGAGCTCTAATAAACGCACTATGTTTAGCCTAGCTGAACGTGTGGATATGACAAAAACGGTATTTGAGAATTTAAGTAACGTTGAGGTGCTAGGTTTTTCAGGGTTATTGATGCAGTTTGTGCAGGCGCAACATGCGCAAATGGTGATTCGTGGGTTACGTGCAACTTCAGATTTTGAATACGAATTTCAATTAGCCGGCATGAACCGTAAGCTCTACCCGCAATTTGAGACGTTGTTTTTAACGCCTTCTGAACAGTTTATGTTTATTTCATCCAGCTTGGTGCGCGAAGTAGCTACACTGGGTGGTGATGTGCACGCGTTTGTCTCACCGACAGTTGAAAACTCGATTAAACTTAAGTTAGGGGACTGATTTTGGCCTTGATGATTACCGACGAGTGCATCAATTGCGACGTGTGCGAGCCAGCATGCCCCAATAATGCTATTTATCAAGGTGAAGAGATTTACGAAATTAACCCAGATTTATGTACCGAATGTGTCGGCCATTATGATAAGCCGCAGTGCCAGGAAGTATGCCCGATTGACTGTATTCCATTCAACCCTGATGTCGTTGAGAATAAAGAGCAATTGCTCAAAAAATACTACCAATTAACCGCCGCTAAATAACATTCACTCAAGGTTCTAACATTTAAAGTCTTAAGGATATTTAATATGCGTATGCTACACACCATGCTCCGTGTCGGTAATATGGAGCGCTCAATCAAGTTTTATACTGAAGTGTTAGGCATGAAGGTACTACGCCAGAATGATTTTCCTGAAGGCAAGTTTACCCTCGCTTTTGTTGGCTATGGTGCTGAGAGTGACAGTACAGTGCTGGAACTCACTTATAACTATGGTGTTGAAAGTTACGATATGGGCAAAGCATATGGGCATATCGCAATAGAAGTAGACGACGCTTACAAAGCATGCGAAGCGGTAAAAAATGCCGGTGGAAAAGTTGTGCGCGAGGCTGGCCCTATGATGCATGGCACCACGGTAATTGCATTCGTGGAAGATCCTGATGGATATAAAGTGGAATTCATTCAGGCTGGAACGTACTAGATTAAGTGAATGTCCTGGGTTTTATATTTGCTGGAATGTAACAACGGTGCTTACTACGCGGGCATCACCAATAATCTGGAAGCTCGCTTTACTGCACATGTATCAGGCAAAGGTGCCCGATACACGCGAGCCAATCCACCCATAAAAATCATTGCTTCAAAATTATATCCAGATCGCTCCAGCGCAAGTGTTGCTGAAGCGCAATTAAAAAAACTACCCAGACACAAAAAAATTCAACATTTTGATGAATCAAACTGATTAGACCATTGCCATTGAAGCTGTACTAAAAGGCGATTAGCCAGCATGTGGTGAATACATTTACGTACCTACCGCCCATATTTGGCAATGATGTCCGCATAGCGTGGCGCATTTCGCACAAGGACAGAATTGTACTTGTCGTCATAAACCAGCCTGAAGTCACCACATGTTTGCAGCAACTGGCGCAGAGGCTCGTCACGTCCGGTGATAATGTAATCAATCTGGTACTTGTCAAACGTTCCTCCCCAGCCAGATCTAACGCTAATGATTTTCGCGTACTCCTTAAAGAAATCATCTCCGTACATATCGGCTCGGCCATCGATGAATACTCTTTGGGTCGGATAGAGGCGGTAGATGAGATAGCCTCCAAAGTGGTAGCTATTGAACATGTTTCCGGTGATGCCTGAATTTACGACAAACTCAGCAGCTTTTACTGGCAGGGTTGCATTGGCCTTATCCTCATCATTGGCGTGATAGGATGGATAATAGGCCGACAAGCCAATGGCGATGGCTAACAGCATAAGCCAGTTCAATAAATACTCACCTTTGCCAAGTTGTTTGCCACCACCTATCCATCTTTTATAAAATCTCGACAGACCCATGCAATGCGAAAGGGCGGATAGTTCGTCGGTTATGGATCCCCGTGATAGCGCTATGGCAATGAACGGGATAAGTGTTAAAGCGGCTAAAGGAATGTGCCGAATGGAGATAAATCCGAGAATCATTAAAAATGTAGGAAATATGAGTTCCGTAAAATCAGGTTTGCGTGTTGTGTACGTGTAGGAAGCAAAGAAGGCCAGTACGAGCATTAGGTAAACTCTACAGCTCCAATCATGGAAGTCCGGACTTTGCCATTCTGATATATGTCGGTTCGCTTCCATACCCATGACTTGAAATGGATACAGCCAGTGTCCCAAGAAATCCGGGTTGATGGCGCTTGCTAGGGGCTATGTAACGCAGAGTGTGATTGATAGCAATGTTTTAAGCAATGTGCGCGGCCGTTTTGCCGTGAACATGGCAGCAGGAGATTCAAATGTCCAAGCGAATGCCGCAGCAGTGGCATTGGGTGCTCAAGGCGGCTCGACTATCGGGTTGGTTGGCGGCATTCAAGTGACAGACCCACGGCAAGCAACTTTGCCAGACCTCGCGATTGCGTTTATTGGAGAACATGTCTTTGCGAATAGCTCAGGCCTGATTTCAGTCAACCAAACCAGCGGAGTAGGGAATGCACAGGCCAATGGTGCAGCGTTCGCGATGGGTTTTGACGAGGTGGTAGCCGAGAGCGTGCTCTCAGCCACGACTTCAAATGCAGTACCGACTGGCACAGGCAC
>CAINWC010000098.1 GCA_903854305.1 uncultured Pseudomonadota bacterium
ACAATAAAGCTGCCTAATAACATTACTGTTAAATTTTTCATGTAAATGCTTTCAATTATAAATATGGTTTTTCCGTTAATATTAGAGGTAAATTAAACTTTTTTCTCTGCAATGTGTAAACCATCTTCAACCTCTTTCTTCCGACCTGCATCCGCATCTTCTCTGCCTGTACGGGCTGGTGCTGCCAATGCTTTTTTGTAATAATCAACAGCTTTCGCGTAGTCACCTTGCTCACTTAAGAAGTCTGCATAAAAGTAATTAGGATCTATGCCTGTCGGGTTTATTTGCACCGCTTTTTCTAAATAAGCGCGTGCTTTTTTCTTATCACCAAAACCAAGTGGCCAGCCTGGAACTTTGTAATATAAAGAACCTAAGCTGGTATAAGCTGAGCCTTGTAAGGCGTGTGGATTGATTTTTTCTGAAGCCAGCAATAAATCACGTGCTTTTTCTGCTAACTTTAATGCGCCTATGCCACCTTTTGCTTTGGCGTAACTGCTGTATGAAATACCTTCCCATATCATCGCATCTGGCGCATTAGCACTGTTAACGGTTAGCTGGTGCGCTTGTTCTGTCAGTGTTTTAAAAGCGTTTTCTTGGGCATCTTTTGGTGTTTGGTAATTTGCCTTTGCCCAATCATGCTGTATTTGTGCAATTTCTGCGTCTAGTTTTTCATCGGCTAATGCTGTTGAAGACAGTGCGATAAAACTCAGTAATAACATCATATTTTTCATAGGTAGTTCTCCGTAGTATTGAATTAAATTAGCGTAAATGACTAATTATTTGCTTGACTGTTTCGAGTGATGAATTTTCGTGCAATTCTGGCCTGCTGCTTTAAGCCTATATTGACTGCACATGGTAAAAAGCCATTTAACCAAGCAAAAAATGATTCTGGCTGGCCGATGTAGTACTCGTGCTTTTCCGCCTCAATGGCTTTAATGATGTGTGCAACCACCACTTGTGGATCATCCATGGCGGTTTGGGTCGCGGCTAACATGGCTGCGGCTTGGTCATTCATTGGTGTTTTTACTGCACGAGGGGCAATGTAAGTCACAACAATATTACTATCAGCTAACTCGCGGCGCAGTGCTTGAGAAAAGCCGTGTACCGCGAATTTGCTTGCGCTGTAGGTGGCGTAATGGGGGAATCCAATCGAGCCAAATATAGAGCCGATATTGACGATTTGCCCAGTATTACGTGCAAACAGGCTAGGCAATAAAGCGCGTGCAAGTTGAATTGGTACGATTGCGTTGATGTGCATCATTTGTTCTATGCGTGCTAAGGATTGCTCTTCAAAAAAGGTGAAATCCAGTATGCCAGCACTGTTAATTAAAATATCGATGCCGCCAAGACTTTTAATCGCTGCATCCACGACCGATTGCGCAGGGTTTTGGGTTGTTTCAGTCGCTTTGAAATCAGTGATAACAGGGATTGCTGTACTGCCTGATTGATTGATTTTGTCACTTAACGCAACCACACGCGCTTGATCACGGTCGACTAAAACAAGCTTTGCGCCTTTGCCAGCCAGAGCTAAGGCCAAAGGCTGGCCGATACCGCCACCAGCGCCCGTTAATAAAATATGTTTGCCATTCAAGTTCATGCGGCAACCTGCTGCGCAGTATTCGGGATAAATTGCTCACCCAGCTCACGAAAAATATCGCCATATAATTTGTAGAAATTTTTAGCACTATGTATCAACAAGGCGCGTTCTTCTTCACCATCAATTTTATTCACTAGCGTTGCATAAAAATCGGTATGGCCAACATCCAAAGCGCCGTGAGAGGTTAAGTAGCTAAAAGCGTTATTGCTCAAACCTAAGCTTTGTTGCAGCGATGCACCTGCTTGCGTTGCAAGTGCCACGCTGGTGCCTTCCAGCACCAATACCATGCCAAAAAATCCTATCGGATTAACACGACTAATCATATCGTAGGCATATGCCACCATGATTTCCGTAGCCACGCCAGCTTGCCCATGCCGTACCGCTTCAGCATCGGCGCTGCAGGCTTTAATGTCGTTCAATATCCATTCTTGATGACCCAATTCTTCTTCAATATATTCTGCAACGGCTTCACGTAACCATTCGTAATGTTCCGGAAAACGTGAACCACATAACATTAAAAGCGGTACGGTATGTTTTACATGGTGATACGCTTCAGTTAAAAAAGCCACGTAGGCTGGCAAACTGACTTGCCCTGCTGCGCCGGCTTTAATCAGCGGTAAATTGAATAATGTTTCGCGTTCTTTTGCTGTTTCGTTTAGTAATGTTTCATAAAACGGCATATCTTTTTTCCTCATATTTTTCATTTATTTTTTGTTCATATTGCTGCCAAATAAGCGCTCGACGTATGCGACCATTAGCGGTGAGTTGCTGGTTTTGCGGGGTAAATGGCGCGTCAGCCAATATCCACTGACTCACTCGCGCATAGTCTGGCAAGTGTTGATTGATGTCTGCAATGCTGAGGTAAATTTCTGCTGAGCTAGCATTTTTTGCAGGAAAAATCACGGCAACATTCCATGGCCGCGCTTCGCCAAATACCGCTGCCTGCATAATGGCTGGTGATTCTGTGAGTTCACGCTCAACCCACTCCGGCGCTACGTTTCTGCCAAATGAGGTAATGAACTGGTTCTTTTTTCTGGCGGTAATATACAAATAACCATCCGCATCCAAATGACCAATATCTCCTGTTGGCAAGTATTGATGGGTAGTTGCAGCATTATCATGCCCCGCGTAGCCCAGTAAACAGGCACCTTTCACCAAGATTTCGCCATCTTCTGCGAATTTAACGTCCGCATGAGGCAATGGCTTTCCCACACTACCAAGCTTATTGCTCAGCGGTGTGTTGAGTGCGACTACCGATGCACATTCAGACAAACCATAGCCTTCATATACAGGCAAACCCACTGCGCTTGCACGCTTGAGTAGTTGCGGGGCAACTGAAGCACCGCCAACGGCAACGAATCTTAAACTCGCTGGCTTTGGATAACCGGCTTCGATGGCTGATACCAGCGCAGTGAGTAGTTCTGGCGTCAGTACTGTAGTGCTGGCTTGTGTTGTATTTAATGCGAGCATCATGGATTCAATATTCAAACCAGTGGCACCAGATAATCCTACCTGCGCTGCCGGTAAAAGCATGGCAGTGGCTCCTGCCAGTAGCGGCACATACAAGCCAGCAATATTTTCGAGCAAAGTAGATAGCGGTAATATGCTTAAGTGCCGATCAGTGGGCCTTGCTCTAGTGGCTTGTAATAATGAAAGCGCGACTTGATTCAACGCATTCGCATCTAAACAAACACCTTTTGGTTTACCTG
>CAINWC010000099.1 GCA_903854305.1 uncultured Pseudomonadota bacterium
AACAGTCAAACTTATATTAATGCACTGATTAAAAAGGAAATCGACCGAGGTATTCCAGCGGATCGCATTGTAATTGCAGGCTTTTCGCAAGGCGGTGCAATTGCACTTCATACCGCCTTACGTTATCCGAAAAAACTGGGCGGGATTTTAGCCTTATCAACTTATCTGCCTATTAAAACCAAACTCGCCGCTGAAGCTAATCCAGCAAATTCAGGCATTCCGATCTTTATGGCGCATGGCGTTTATGATGACGTGATTAGCTTAGATCTGTGTAAAATTTCTCTCGATGTATTACGCAGCAATCATTTAGTAGTCAATTGGCATGAATACAATATGGCACATTCCGTCTGTGCAGAAGAGATTGTCGATATTCGAAGTTTTTTACAGAAGATTTTGCAACAGGATTTGGTAGAATAGCGGCTTATTGAAATTAGTCCACTTTATGTCTGCAGCTACTACAAAAAAATCCTCAAAATCAACCGTTGAAGTTGATCCGCAATTACCGCCGACTTTTGAGCAGGCTTATGCTGAACTTGAAAGCATTGTAGCGCAAATGGAATCAGGTCAGATGCAGCTTGAGGACTCGCTAACAGCCTATACACGAGGCAATTTCCTGTTGCAGTTTTGTCAAAAATTCCTCGCCGATGTTGAGCAGCAAGTACAAATTTTGAATGATAAAAACCAATTAGCCCCTTTTAAGCCTGAGCATGACTAATTTAAGCATGACCAAAAAAGCTGAGCTGGATTTTTCTGCCTGGGTACTCATTAAACAAGCGCGCATTGAACAAATGCTTGAGCAAGCGCTTCCTGCTGCAAACCTAGCGCCAAATACACTACATAGCGCCATGCGCTACAGTGCGCTAGGCGGTGGCAAGCGCGTACGAGCCTTGCTGTGTTACGCAGCGGCTGAGATGTGTGACACAAACATCACCATCGCCGACGCCGCAGCCAGCGCAGTTGAGCTGATTCACGCATACTCTTTAGTGCATGACGACATGCCATGCATGGATGATGATGATCTTCGTCGTGGCAAGCCAAGCTGCCACAAACAATATGATGACGCGACAGCGCTGTTAGTTGGCGATGCATTGCAGAGCTTGGCGTTCGAGGCGTTATCTCAACCAATGCTATGCAACAACACTGGCCTACAAGCCAATCAACAAATTAGCATGTTAAATATTTTAGCCAAAGCCTCAGGCTCTACCGGCATGGCGGGTGGGCAAGCCATTGACTTAGCCTCTGTTGGAAAACCACTCACACAAGCCGAGCTTGAGTCCATGCATCACTTAAAAACAGGCGCCCTGATTCAAGCCGCTGTTTTGCTTGGTGCCGTGCGTGGCTCAACTACACAGATGGCTGCGGTACGTAGCTACGCAGCCAACATCGGCCTTGCGTTTCAGGTCGTGGATGATATTTTAGATGTTGAAGCAGACACGGCCACACTAGGTAAAACTGCAGGCAAAGACGCTAATAGCAACAAACCTACCTACGTGACGATTTTGGGTTTAGATCTTGCCAAGCAACATGCACAACAACTGTATGAAGATGCCATTACTACCCTTGCACCCTTTGGTGACAGTGCCCAGCGCTTGCGAGAATTGGCTGGTTTCATTATGCAACGTAGCTTTTAAACCTCATGACACCATTACTCAATACCATTGATTCACCATTGCAACTGCGCCAGCTTGAGCGTAAACAGCTGGTTCAGCTTGCACAGGAGTTACGCTTATTTTTAATTGATAGCGTGGCCAAAACTGGCGGTCACTTAGCCTCTAATCTAGGTGTCGTAGAACTCACGATTGCGCTGCATTATGTATTCAACACGCCTGACGATAGACTGGTTTGGGATGTTGGACACCAAACCTATCCGCATAAGATTCTCACTGGCCGACGTGAACAAATGCAGTCATTACGCAAACCGAAAGGCATTGCCGGGTTTCCACGACGCTCTGAAAGTGAATACGATACATTTGGTACTGCGCATTCCAGCACTTCTATATCGGCAGCGCTAGGTATGGCTGTTGCGGCACAAAAAGCTGGACTTGAAAGACGTGCGGTGGCGATTATTGGCGATGGCGCCATGACCGCAGGGATGGCCTTTGAGGCCTTAAACAATGCCGGCGATATGGATGCAAACTTGTTAGTGGTATTAAATGACAACGACATGAGCATTTCAAATAATGTCGGCGCGCTCAATAACTATCTCACTAAATTACTCTCTAGCCGCTTTTATAATACGGTAAGAGCATCAGGTAAAAAAGTGCTTTCTGCCATGCCGCCGATGATGGAATTTGCCAAGCGTGCCGAAGAACATGTAAAAGGCATGGTATTGCCTGGCACATTGTTTGAAGAGTTCGGCTTTAATTATATCGGCCCAATTGACGGGCATGATTTAGATGCGCTCATAGATACTCTGCATAATATTAAACAACTTAAAGGCCCACAGTTTTTGCATATTGTGACGCAAAAGGGCAAAGGCTTTGAACCTGCAGAAGATGATCCGAATAAGTTTCATGGGGTAGGCAAATTCGACCCCTTTAATGGTGATACAGTCATCAGCAACACCGCTACAAATATCCCTAAAAAAACCTATACCCAAGTATTTGGTGACTGGCTGGCAGATATGGCCGCGCTGGATGAACGTTTAATCGGCATTACGCCAGCCATGTGTGATGGCTCTGGTTTAAACGCATTTGCCGAAAAATATCCAGCCCGTTATTTTGATGTCGGCATTGCCGAGCAACATGCTTTGACTTTTGCAGCAGGCATGGCATGCGATGGCTTAAAACCCGTAATCGCCATATACAGTACGTTTTTACAACGTGCTTACGATCAGTTGATACATGACATTGCTTTGCAAAACTTGTCAGTATTACTGGCTATTGACCGTGCTGGCTTAGTGGGTGCAGATGGCCCAACGCACGCTGGCAGTTTTGATTTAAGTTACTTAAGATGCATCCCTAACATTGTCATTATGGCACCAAGCGATGAAAATGAATGTCGACAAATGCTTTATACCGGCTTTCAATATAACGGCGTTGCAGCGGTGCGTTATCCACGCGGCAACGGTACTGGCGCAGTGATTGAACAAAAGATGCAGGCCATTCCAATGGGTACTGCTGAAATAAAACGCCCTATCACTAACACTCAATCTACACAGAAAATTGCAATTCTAAGCTTTGGCAGCATGCTTGCCGCCTGCTTGGAAGCTGGTGAAAAGTTAGATGCGACAGTCGTCAATATGCGTTTTGTCAAACCATTAGATCAAGCGCTTATTGAAAGCCTAGCCCAAGACCACACACTCATAGTCACAGTTGAAGAAAATTGTGTCATGGGCGGCGCAGGCTCTGCGGTGATGGAAGCATTGCAAGCCATACAAAATAAAAATAACCGCCTAATTAAAACGCTCTGCCTAGGCTTACCAGACCAATTTATTGAGCATGGCGTGCATGAAACTATGCTGGCTGAATGCGGTCTAGATTTTGAAGGGATTGCTTGCGCAATTGCGAAGGCAATAACCCAGTGATATACTCAACTATAGCTTAACCCTCGGTAAATCAGGCAATTGCCCAACGGAAAAAAAATGAACCAACCTACCACGCTAAATACCATTGAAGACGTACAAAACACAGTTGATACCCGTCATCTTGCCATTGATAAAGTTGGCATTAAAGCGATTCGCCATCCAGTCATTGTTAAAGATAAATCTGGTGGCGAGCAACACACCGTTGCCATGTTCAATATGTATGTGCATTTGCCGCAACAATTCAAAGGCACACACATGTCACGTTTTGTTGAAATCCTCAACATGAACGAGCATGCCATTTCAATTGAATCGTTTGAAACCATTTTGCGTGAAATGGTAAAACGTTTAGAGGCAGAATCTGGCCATGTAGAAATGACTTTTCCCTATTTCGTTAACAAAGCCGCACCTATTTCAGGCGTAAAAAGCCTGTTAGATTATGAAGTCACGTTTATTGGCGCAATCAGTCACGACAAATTTGAAATTACCGTCAAAGTATTAGTGCCCGTCACCAGCCTTTGCCCATGTAGTAAAAAAATATCAGATTACGGTGCGCATAATCAGCGATCACACGTCACAGTGACCGCGCTTATCAATGAATTTATATGGATTGAAGATATTATTGACCTCGTAGAAAAACAAGCGTCATGCGAGCTTTATGGTTTGCTTAAACGCCCGGATGAAAAGTATGTCACTGAACGTGCTTATGACAATCCAAAGTTTGTTGAAGATATGGTGCGAGATGTTGCAGCCCAACTCAATGCAGAGAAACGTATTGTGGCGTATACCGTTGAAAGTGAAAACTTTGAGTCTATTCACAACCATTCAGCGTATGCTTTAATTGAGAATGACAAACGTAATAAGTAAGCGCTAAACAACGCTACTTACGTACAAAAGCCACTTTAGTCAGTGGCTTTTTTTTACGCTGTAAAATATATTGAGTCGACTCAATCCGCTAAAATATCACTTTCACGAAAAATTATTTTCACTGTCGTACCTATAGATTGTCGAGCATTCGTGTAGCCCAGTTCAACCCGTGCGTGATGTTGGTGTGCAATTTCACGTACGATAGCTAGGCCTAAACCACAACCGCTCTCAGCAGTGCCTAACACACGATAAAAACGTTCAAATACCTTTTGCTGCTCTTTCGTGGCAATACCTAACCCAGTATCTTGTACAGATAAAACCACCTCGTGATTACTAACCACCAAACACACGGTGACCTTTGCGCCCGCCGGGTTATAGCGAATAGCATTATCGATTAGATTATTCAATAACTCTTGCAATAACACCGCATTGCCACTAATTTTAAGATGTTGCAGTTGACAGCTAACGCCCAAATCAATATTTTTTTCTAAGGCTTTTGGTACCCAATCAGAGGTCACTTCATTAATCAGCGGCACCAGATCAATGGCCTCAAACAATTGCGCTTGATTCGCTTCCGGCTCAGCTCTGGCAAGACTTAGCAACTGATTTGCCAATCGCCCTAAATTATCACTACCCGCACTGATTTGTTT
Source organism: uncultured Pseudomonadota bacterium (assembly GCA_903854305.1). Lineage (GTDB taxonomy): Bacteria > Pseudomonadota > Gammaproteobacteria > Burkholderiales > Methylophilaceae > Methylotenera. Next base: position 5,041 of record CAINWC010000099.1, read on the forward strand.
CAGCGCATGTTGCACGCTTGCCAAATCATGTTCACGCAACGCTGCTTCTGCCTGAATTTTAAGTCCGGCCAATGGCGTTTTAAGTTGATGCGCCGCATTGGCTAAAAAATGTCTACGCTCGCTGACCGCGCTTTTTTCTTTGATGATTAACTCATTCATGGTATTTAATAAGGGCTGTAATTCCTCAGGTGCATCGTGCGCTTCCAGCGGGTGCACATCTGAGGGCAGCCTTCTAGCAATTAAGTTCTTTAAATTTTCTAGTGAAACAAGACCACGCTTGATGCCCAAATTGACTAAAAGAATCACTAACAATATCAATACAATTTGTGGGATTAGCATGATTGCAATAATATCATGTGCCATTTTGTCGCGTTTGATTGTGGTTTCACCAATCAAAATAGTAGCGTTGCCTGTTGCTCTAGCGCCTTTATTCGCAGCAATACCAGATAACGGTAAATTAAAGGCCACTATGCGTAATAGCTTATTATTGAATTTAGCATCGTAATAAACATGCTTACCAGTAGTCGGCATCACTTTGGGTAAAGTAAAACTGTACTCCCCAAGTAAAACCTGATGATTTGGGTCTAGCACCTGATAGTAAATATAATCATCTTTGTCATACTCTAGTAAATTCAGTGCGCTGTCTGGCAAATCTACCACCATTTTTCCGGCACTGACTTCCACCTCGTCCGCAAGTGCCAAGGCTATCCGAAACAATGCCCTATCATAAGCTAAGTTAGCAAAATGGTTGGCCAGATAGTAGGCCGATATAGTGGCTAGAAATAATAATGGTAACAGCAAAATCAGCAGCCAATTTAATAGCTTCTGCCGTATAGAGTTCGTTTTAATATGTATCATCTGCTTAGTCTAACTTTATCAATCGACTGGTTCCAGCTTAGCCAGCAAATATCCTAGCCCACGAATAGTTCGAATTTCAATACCAAATATGTTCAACTTTTTACGCAGGCGCGACACGTTGACTTCAACCGCATTCTCACTCATTTCTTCATCCCAACTGCATAAATGCTCGAGTATTTTAGCCTTACTCACCACTTTTGTGGCTTTAAGCATTAACAACTCCAGCAAGGCAACTTCTCGCTGAGACAATGAAAGCGTGACGTTTTTAAACGAACACTGTCGATTACTGGTATCAAACACCAGATCGCCAAAACTTATTTTAGCGCTACCGCCAGAAACGCCGCGACGAATCAACGCACGCACTCGCGCCTCTAATTCATCCAGTTCAAAAGGCTTGGCTAAATAATCATCCGCACCTAAATCCAGGCCTTTAACGCGATTTCTAGTGTCTTCTAGTGCAGTCAAAATCAATACCGGCGTTTTACTACCACGCGCTCGTAGCCGTTTTAACACTTCAAAACCATCAAGCTTAGGCAAGCCTAAATCCAGCACAATCACGTCATACTCTTGATAAGTGAGCAACTTATTGGCGCTATCACCATCACTCATCACATCAACAGCATAGCCAGACTTGGTGAACGCGCGCTCAAGCCCGTCTTTTAAAATCAAATCATCTTCAACCAATAGTAATCGCAACTTGACCATCTCACTTTAGGTAATTTTCAATTAGGTAATAACACTGTACCAAAGTACCTATGCATTCTAACCAGTTTCACAACTAGATTATAAAGTACATTTGAAAATTTCATGCTGTCAGCTTAATGTCAGCTTGCTGCTGTAAATTACATTTCATGGTTGCAGATGTCGCTTTTAGCAGATCACAACCAAGTACAGTTTTTAACAAACCCTACCTTTATTTTTTGGAGATTTAAATGAACAAATTATTAGCTACACTTTTCGCTGGCGCATTTGCATTAACATTAGGTACTTCAGCATTTGCAGCTGACGCAGCAAAAACAGTTGAAGCGGTAAAAACAACTGCACCTAAAGCTGTTGAAGCTAAAAAAGTTGAAGCAACCAAAGCTGTAGAGCCAGCTAAAGTAGAAGCGCCTGCTGCTGCAGAACCAGCTAAAGCAGCCGCTCCTGCTGATGCAACGGCTAAACCAGCAAAAAAACATCACAGTAAACATCAAGCAAAAAAAGCTGCTGATGTAGCTGCACCAGAAGCTAAGTAACTTTTAATACCGCACTCTTTTGATTTTAAGAGTACAAAAGTAAGCGTATATCCGCGTATAAAAAGGGCAGATTAATCTGCCCCTTTTAATTGTCTAAAACTAGCGATGACGCACTAATATTTTTTAGTCAACGTTAGCGCAATATCTTGCCGTTTCATCTCCAACCGATTGAGTGCACTCATCCCTAATAGCACTATAGAGGGTGATCCACCTTCCAGTACGCTAGCCTCTACTTGGCTGAGCGTAATACCGCCAATTTTAAGGTTGGCTATCGTTACGCGGTAGGCGGTTACCACACCGTTTGCGGTGCCCAGTTGCACAGGCTCTCCGCGCTTATAATCAATATTGGCAAACTTTGCATCGCCACTATTGAGCGCAACTGTTGTGGCGCCGGTATCCAGTAAAAACTTGAGTGATGCGCCATTAATCAGGCAATCTGAAACAAAGTGACCTTGTGCATTTGCATACAATGTCACGCTGGAGGTGGCATTAGACGCATCACCACCAACAGAAGCTGCTTGGCCCATTTCAAGCTGCTTGGTTTTACCTTCAATTTGTAATGTAGCGGTCTTACTATCCGCAGCAAGTAACTTAACGCCCTCACTTGTTTGGCCAATACTCAATGTTTTAGGTTTGCCACCATTCACCATAATGATGGCTTTATTGGTAAAAAGCCCAACAACGTTCACTTTGGTATCGGCAATACAAATATGCGTAGTGAGTATGCACAATAAAAATAAGATAGTCTTACTCAAAAAGTCACTTAATTTCATTTAAACATCCCTTGGATATTATTTTGGTTATTTTTACTGAGCTTTAAACCCAAGCCTATCACCAACAATCCTATTAGCGGAAAAATGGCTGCGAGCATAAATGTCTTTTGTCCGCCTAGATATTGTAGAGCATAACCACCTGCCACGCCGCCGATGGTGCCGCCAATCCCATAAGCCACGCTATTATAAATAGCTTGCCCTTTGGCCTGATGACGCCCATTAAAGAACTGCGTAATCACGTCAACTGAAGCCGCATGAAAGCTACCAAAAGTTGCTGCATGTAAGGTTTGCGCTAAAATCAACAACCCAATATTGTCAATGGCGAAGCCAATGAGACTAAACCTAATGACTGCCAACGCCAAGCTAATCAGTAAGATAGCCTTTAAACTGTAGCGCTGCATGATTTTTGGCATCAGCATAAAAATACCGATTTCGCAGATCACGCCAACCGACCATAGCAAGCCAATTAAGCCTTTGCTATAGCCGTGATCACTTAAATAGATGGAGTAAAAATTATAAAGTACACCGTGCGCCGTCACCATGAGCGAGCAACCGACTAATAAGGCAATAACGTTAGGCTGCTTGATTACCTGCCAAATTGAAAATTGGTCATGCTCGTGTGCAACGACTTTCGGGTCTGGCAATGTGTATGAGAGTGTCAATAACATCATCTGTACGATCAGCAAAAACCACAATAAGCTTTTAATGCCAGAAAAATCGATTAAAAAGCCTAATATCACGGAAGCTACAATAAAACCTAACGAACCCCACATGCGAATTCGGCTGTAATGTCCGTTAGTGGTGGCTAAATGTGCCAATGTAAGCGATTCGGCAAGCGGTAACGTTGAGCTGGTAAAGAGGCTCAAAGCCGCCATCACAAAGAATAACCAATAAAAGCCATGCGCCCAAAATACGGCGGTAAAACCACATAGGCCTAAAAAAGCCGTAAGTTGAATCCACTGCGCGCGTTTGCCAGTATGGTCTGCAAGCCAACCCCAAAAATTAGGTGCAAAAATACGACTGATTTGAAATAACGACATTAGGATGCCGATGTCCGCCGCGGAGAATTGTTCAGACTTTAAATATAAACCCCAGTAAGGCACAAACGCCCCGACAAAGAAATAATAGACAAAGTAAAAACGAGAAAGCCGCTGGTGTAGTTTTGAATGCATACTGAAGTAAAAGTAGTTGAACCGATAAAAAAGTCGGCATTAGCCGACTATTTTATCGAAATTTAACTTAAGCCACGATTGTCGAATAAAGCTGATCTGTAAGCTGGACACGTTTTTTCTTTTGACTCTCAAAGCTTGTATCAGACACCATGTGAATGTTTTCGCTATGCTCCGGAAATTCACCAACTAAATTATGATGCTTAGTAGACATACAAATTCCTTAATACGAATTAACAACTAAAATATAAGCTTAAATGATTTTTGGCGTTGCACAGACCACATCCGCATTTTGCGCACGATGACGCAACGCATGATCCATCAATACCATTGCCAGCATTGCCTCGGCAATAGGTGTAGCGCGCACACCTACACAAGGGTCATGACGGCCTGTGGTTTGCATGGTCACCGCATTGCCATTTTTATCAATAGAGCGACGCTCTTGTGGAATGCTGGAGGTTGGTTTTAATGCGATATTCACACGAATCTCTTGACCTGTAGAAATGCCACCTAAAATACCACCCGCATGATTCGTGACAAAGCCGTGCGGCGTCATTTCATCGCTATGCACACTGCCACGCTGCGCAATACTGGCAAAACCCGCACCAACTTCTACACCTTTTACTGCATTAATACTCATCATGGCGTAGGCAATCTCTGCGTCCAGTCGGTCAAACACTGGCTCCCCCCAACCGACAGGCACGCCTTCTGCCACCACGGTAATGCGCGCGCCAACAGAGTCGCGCTCAGCACGAATACCGTCTAAATAATTAGCAAGTTGCGGCAACACTTCTATATTTGGTGAGAAAAAATCATTATCCTCATGGTCAAGTGCGTCCCAGCTATGAAACGGGATGTCGATTTCGCCCATTTGGCTCATATAACCACGTACCGTTACACCAAAACGCTCACTTAACCACTTTTTAGCAATCGCCCCAGCGGCCACGCGCACCGCTGTTTCACGCGCGCTAGAACGACCACCGCCACGGTAATCACGCACGCCATATTTTTGACTGTATGTATAATCGGCATGGCCCGGGCGAAAGGTATCCATAATTTTACTGTAATCTTGACTGCGTTGATCGGTATTCCGAATCAACAAGCCGATGGGCGCACCCGTGGTTTTACCTTCAAATACACCCGATAAAATTTCGACAGAATCTGCTTCCTGGCGCTGCGTTACATGGCGCGAAGTGCCTGGTTTACGACGATCTAAATCAACCTGCAAATCGTCTGCGCATAATGCCAAGCCTGGTGGGCAGCCATCAACAACGCCGCCAATAGCCGCGCCGTGAGACTCACCAAAGGAAGTGAGCGTGAAAAGTGTACCTAGAGTATTACCAGACATGATGCTTTTCTCAAATAGAATTTGGTTAATTTTAACATATCACTGCTGCAGTATTAATTTACTAAGCCTTTAATCCACTGACCATATACTTGGTTAGCTACTTTTTTCAGGAAAAAACAGTGTAACGGTAAGTTTTGCTGCATAACGTCAGCTTGCTGTACGGCAGGGCTGGCGACAGATTCGGCAAGCTCACCGCCACCAACTTCACACCAGTTTTTCACCATTTCCGCGGTCACTTCAAGATGGGTTTGCAGTGCTAGATGCTTGCCAATGGCATAGGCTTGATTTTGGCAGTAAGTGCTGGCTAATAAATGTGTTGCGCCTTTTGGCAGGCTGAATGTTTCACCATGCCAATGAAAAGCATTAAAATTTTCAATGTCACCAAACCAATATTTAGCGGCTTCATTTTGACTGACAGTTACCTCACCCCAGCCGATTTCTTTGATGGGGTTTTGTTGGACAATGCCACCAAGTGCTTTGCTGATAAGCTGCCCGCCCAAGCAATGCCCAAGTAGCGGGATATCATTGACATATGCCTCACGAATCAAATCCAACAACGGCGGCAACCATGGCAAATCGTCATTCACACTCATTGGGCCGCCCATTAACACCATACCGCTGTATGCCGATATCGATGCGGGCATGGCATTAGCTTCGTTAGTATTGATGATTTGCCAAGGAATATTGTGTAATGTTAAAAAGTCCCCTAAATAGCCAGGACCTTCATGTGCAACGTTTTTAAAAATCACAACAGGCTTCATTCTTTGATCACCTTAAATTGCCCAACCTCAATATCATCAAGCGTGTATTGACCAATGGCATAGCGAATTAACCGCAAGGTAGGAAAGCCTATTTTGGCAGTCATGCGCCGTACTTGGCGATTTTTACCTTCAGAAATTTTAATTTCAAGCCAACTGGTGGGTATCGCTTTACGTTCACGTATCGGTGGATTACGTGACCATAAATTTTCAGGCTCGGCGATTAAATGCACC
>CAINWC010000100.1 GCA_903854305.1 uncultured Pseudomonadota bacterium
TATTAATGCGCTAATATAGTATTGCCATTTTAATTTCTTACCTATCTTGTTATCACTAATCTTGATTGGTGAATATTTGAAATAGTATTAAAATAGCGTTTTATCAGTTCTTTAACACAACGCTCTTTAACACGGTTGTAAATTTAGATTTATTCTATGCAAATATACGCATATCAATAATTTTTAAGTCCATTTAAATATGGAACACGTTGAATAACTGGCTACTTCATATAGATTCGAGAAAACATGCATCCTATGCTATCAAACGCAGTGAAAGCTGCACGCCGTGCCGGCAGTATTATTACACGCGCCTCTGAGGACATTGGCTCACTTAAGATTCAAACCAAGACCTATAACGACTTTGTGACCGAAGTGGATAGGGCGGCAGAACAGGCCATTATCGATACGCTTAAAGATCTGTATCCACATCACGGTTTTTTGGGCGAGGAGAGCGGTGAGTCTAATATTGAGGCTGATTTCATTTGGATTATTGATCCATTAGACGGTACGACCAATTTCTTACATGGTTTTCCACAATATTGTATTTCAATCGCCTTGCAAGAGCGCGGTGTGTTAACGCATGCGGTGGTGTACGACCCGAACAGAAACGATTTATTCACGGCAACTAAAGGTCGCGGTGCATTTTTGAACGATAAACGTATTCGTGTAACACAACGTACTAAATTGCAAGAATGTATGATTGGTACAGGCTTTCCGTTTCGCGACTTTACACATTTAGATACTTACTTAGACATGTTGAAAGACATGATTAAAAAAACTACAGGTATTCGTCGCCCAGGTTCAGCCGCTTTAGATTTAGCTTATGTAGCCGCTGGTTGGTATGATGGCTTTTGGGAAATTGGCTTGTCAACTTGGGACATTGCTGCAGGTGGTTTGATTGTTCAAGAAGCTGGCGGTATGGTGGGCGATTTTGAAGGCAATGAAGCGTGGATTAAAACGGGTAATATCGTGGCTGGAAATCCAAAAATATTCGGCCAAATGCTGCAAACATTAAGTCCACATGTCACTGATAGTTTAAAAACACCGTCATCAACACCAGTACCAGCACCAGAAGAAATATAAAATATATTGTACGTTTTAAGGTTCGCCTGCCTCTCATGAGCAGGCGACTGAGTACTAGAAGCCGCATTAGAAATACTATTTTCTTTCAGATATTCCTTCAGTAATATTTCTAACTTGCCCTTGAAAAAAGGCATCAATAAACCAACCACTAACAATAGTGGCATAATTTATCAGAATTATTTTTTACATTAGAGTGAAAAATAGTCAGTACATTTTCAATAGATGAGGTTAACGCTAGTATGAAAAATGTGAATAATAAAGTGCAAAAATGCTAGAACATGTGTTCGAGCAGTATGTGAAAAATCCGCAACGCGAACCGCAGTTGACGGCTACTTTTATTGAAAATTTAATTGCTAAAATTAGACCGCCTAAGCCGCAACACGTAGAGGCAGCCGTTAAGGCTATTCAGGCGCTTTGTTTTTTACTGAATAGCGATCCTGAAAAAGCAAGACTGTTGCGCGAGGCAATACTGCGGCTGTTAAGCGAGCATAAGCCAATCTCATTATTTTTAGTGGCGCGTCATTCTGCATTTGCTGGATTTTTTACAGAAATGCGGCGAAGAATCTCGCACAAGTTTTTACCCGAAGCCATTGATAGCTCATATTTAATCGATTTATTTGCGCTTTTTTTCAGTAAAACCAGCGATGAGCTTTGGATTTTAGCGGTGCCAGATGATGTATGGGTGCAGCTGATCGTTGCCATGCGTTTTGAAGATGCGCCTGAAAATATCACTGAGCCATGCCGACAAAATTTGCTGGCTGCCACGCAAGTGTTGTCGTATCGCATTGCAGCCTTAGGGTTAGAGCCAGAATTGTTGCGCAATCACCCTGAACTTGAGCAACATACTTCGCCTTTTATTACCCAGCAGACTGAATTGGCTGAGTTTTTATCACCAGCCGACAATGATACGAATAGCGCTAATCAGGGTGACATTAAACATATTTTGGTGATGCTCAGTCAATGTAATAGCATTATTGCTAAAATTCGCCGTAATAGCGGGCAGGTTGGCACCAGTATTCAGCTCACTTTTTTGTTGCAACGCATGTCGCAGCAAATCTCCCGATTAGATACTTTGTTGCAGATTCTTGATCATTTACACAATGCCAAAACGATAGGCTGTGAAGTCGTGCACGATGAAGTTCTACATGCTGAAATCGTGCGATTGTTTAAGGAGTTGGTGTATAGCGAGTGTCACAAGAATGACGTGCATGAGCATTGGCAAGAAAACATGGAGATCATGGCGTTGCGTGTGACGGAAAATGCGAGTCGCACTGGTGAGCATTATATTACTGGCAATCGCCATGAATACTTTGCTTTGATGCGCTCAGCAATGGGGGCAGGCGTGATTGTGGCCATGATGGCAACGCTTAAGATACTGGTCGCTAAACAACATTTAGCACCATTAACCGAAGCGCTATTATTTAGCTTGAATTATGGCTTTGGTTTTATTTTGATTCACATTTTGCATTTTACGGTTGCCACTAAACAGCCTGCCATGACCGCCGCTGCCATTGCTGCCAGTATTGATGCAGCTGATAGTAAGTCTAAAGAGATGGATAACCTGGTTGCGATGATTGCAAATACCATGCGCAGCCAAATGATTGCCATTTTTGGTAATGTAATATTGGCTATTCCCATTGCGATGTTGATTGCTTGGGGGGTATTTTATGTGAGCGGGCAGCATTTTGTGAGCCCAGAAAAAGCCCATCTTTTATTGGTAGATATTGATCCGGTACACAGCGGCGCTTTGTTTTATGCGGCAATTGCAGGGGTGTGTTTATTCGTCTCTGGTTTAATTGCCGGGTATCACGATAATCTGGCCGTGTATAACAAAATTCCTCAACGTTTGCGCGCGCTGAGTTGGCTACAAAAAGTGTTAGGTATTGCAAGACTTGATCGCGTCGCACAATACGTTGAAAATAACTTAGGCGCGCTAGCGGGTAATTTTTATTTCGGTTGTCTGCTTGGCGGCATGACTGCAATAGGTGTGTTGTTTGGCTTGCCGTTTGATATTAGGCACATTGCCTTTTCATCAGCCTTTGTCGGATTTTCTGCGGTCGGTTTAGACTTTATGTTGAGTTGGCAAAGCATTGCATTTGCCGCGTTAGGGCTTGTACTCATTGGCTTTGTGAATCTTGCTGTGAGTTTTAGTTTAGCCTTATATGTAGCCATGAAATCGCGCAAAGTACGCTTTAAACAATGGCGTTTATTGCTCAGTAATCTGGCAACAAGGCTGAATCAACATCCAGCTGAGTTTGTGATGCCGCCAAAAAAGCTGGATGAATTTAAGCATCATGAATAATCGTATCATCTAACAAAATTCACTCAAAAATGTTTAATTTATGAATAATCAAGATCAACTCGACATTCCTTTCGATGACCCAAGACGCCACGCGATGGCGAATAAATCTACCTGGATCAGCGTTGCGGTCAACACCTTACTGACGCTGCTACAGATTGCCGCTGGTTTTATTGCACATTCTCAAAGCTTGATAGCCGATGGTATGCATTCGCTCTCCGACTTGGTTTGTGATTTTTTAGTGCTAGTGGCCAGTCATCACAGTAAAGACCCTGCCGATGAAGGCCATCCTTACGGTCACGGCCGTGTAGAGACCGCAGCTTCTTTTGTTTTAGGTGCAATTCTTGCCGCAACTGGCGGTGCGATTATGGCGGCCGCTGCTATCAAGTTACAGAACATTGAGCATTTGCCACCAGTGGCGCCATTAGCGCTGTGGGTGGCATTAATCGCACTGGTCGCCAAGGAAGGTTTGTTCCGCTATATGTTACATGTAGGAGAGCGTTTGCGGTCACCCATGCTCATCGCCAACGCATGGCATGCGCGCTCAGATGCCGCATCTTCTTTAGTGGTGGCGATTGGTATTGGCGCTAACTTGATGGGCTTCGTGTACGCCGACTCTGTGGCTGCTATTGTGGTCGGCTTTATGATTGTGCGCATGGGGATTGTATTTGCCTGGGATGCCTTTCAGGAGCTCATTGATGCAGGGCTTTCAATTGAGGAGGTTGATAGCATCCGTCAGACATTAATTGATACGTCAGGCGTGGTTAATCTACATGAACTGCGTACTCGTCGCATGGCGCATCGCGCGTTAGTGGATGCGCATATTTTGGTAGACCCGCGTATTAGTGTTTCTGAAGGCCATAGCATTGCTGAGCGTGCCCGCGGACGTATATTAAAGAGCCACCCAGCCGTGTCAGATGTGCTGGTACACGTAGATCCTGAAGATGATATTGACCATGATAATAATGCTGAGCGCATGCCAGCGCGTGAAAGCTTGTTGATGCATTTAGCACCGTTGCTCGTTGGTTTGCCAGAGCCGCAAAGAGTAGTGTTCCATTACATTAATGGCAAAGTAGAAGCTGAAGTATATTTACCGCACGTTTTTTTTGAGAATGGAAGTATGTTGGTAGAGGCTGAAGCTAAAGTGTTGGCGCGATTGACGGGTAATCAGTATTTTAGTGCCGTTTCACTTAACTGTGTTGTGGCGGAAGACTTGCTGGAAAGACGGTAGAGGTAGATTAGCGGCAGATATTTTCCACCGCTAAATTTGAACTTGGTTTATGCAGGTAAGCACAAACCTGATATTGCGCAGTGATTACTTGTTCACTGATTGTTTTAAACCAGCACCAACAGAGAAGCTCACTTGATTGCTAGCTTTGATTGTTAGTGGTTCGCCATTAGATGGATTGCGACCTTGACGTTCTGGACGATGAGCCACTTTGAATTTGCCGAAGCCAGTAATATTGACATCATTACCTTGAGCTAAAGCACTAGTGATGCCTTCTAATACTAAGTTAAGCGCGTTATGAGCATCTGTTTTCGTTACACTTGATTGTGATGCAATCAATTCAACTAAATCGGTTTTACCTAATACATTTTTTGCAGCTTGTGTCATGGATTTTCCTTTGTAAAGATGGCTAAAGTTAATTCTGAATGAGTCCCAGTCTTGGTGGCTGGTGCTTAGTTGTAAATTATGCTGCAATTTCATTGGTCATGTAAAGCTCATTAGCCAATTAGGTGATTATTTTGAGCACTATTTTACTTTATGTTGAGTAAATAGGCTTAAACGGCCTTTCTATAGACCATTGGCTGGATTATTTTTTAAAATAAACCAACCTGCTCAAGCGCCTATTATCAATTGTTGTGAATAAATGCATGCCTGGCAGACGGCTTGTTTCACATAAGCTACGTATTGATGCTCGTGATATCTACGATCAAAAAAATGCGCTAATACAGGGAAATTGCAGTATTATTTTAGTTAAACTTGGATTGATCATATCGGAGCTAACACATGAAGAAAATCCTGATTGCTAACCCTAAAGGCGGTAGTGGAAAAACCACGCTAGCCACCAATCTCGCTGGTTATTTTGCCATGCTTGGTGGGCGAGTCATCCTGTCCGACATGGACCGTCAGCAATCTTCCACGCAATGGATACAGCGGCGACCGCCTGAAATGCCGCTGATTCACCCACACAACCCACGTAGCAAAACACTTGGTTTAGATTATGAGTGGTTAATCACGGACTCTCCGGCTGGATTGCGCGAGGAAAAACTCTCTGATGCGGTTAAGCTGGCCGATTGCGTGATTGTGCCGATACAGCCATCAGCGTTTGATATTGGCGCCACACGCGACTTTCTTGATATTTTGGCCGCGGAAAAAGCCATCCGCAAGCAGAAGACTTTTGTTGCGTTGGTGGGTATGCGCGTGAATAGTCGTACCCACTCAGCTGCCGCGCAGGCAGAATTCATGGTGCAGACAGGCTTTCCCGTGCTCACTTATCTTCGTAATGCGCAGGTTTATGCCACTGCTGCGGAACAAGGTGTAAGTTTGTTTGATATGAGACCTTCACTGGTAGTGCAAGATTTACAGCAGTGGGCACCCTTGCTGGACTGGGTGATAGAGGCAACTGACGTTGAAGAGTGAAGTCGCATTTGAACTGAAGCATGCTGATGCCCATAACGCATTTAAGCAAATCGCTGGTGAGTGTATTAAACACCTGCAAAGTCATCAAAACATCGTGTTACATGAGATAGATGCGGAAAGCGTACATCAGATGCGCGTGGCACTACGTCGTCTGCGTTGTGCCTTTCTAGTGTTCAAAAAGATTGTCGGTAGTGCTAATAGTAAAACATTAATGGATGAATTGAATGTGGTCGCGGATACTTTGGGTAAGGCGCGTGATCTGGATATTTTTTTGACACAAACCCTGCCTGCAGTGCTTACGCAGTTTAATGGTCATAGTGGTCTGATAAAGTTGCGTGATAAGGCTATCGCTGCTCAGGCCCAAGCGTATATTGAAGTGCGTAAGGTGCTTGCTGCCATACGTTATCGTCGCATGTTAACAACCTTGTCGGATTGGATTGAGAGCGAGCGCTGGCGCCAGAGAACACCTGAGTATAAAACACCTAAAGTACGTGCACTTGCAACAGCTCATCTTAATCAATACCACAAGCAATTAAAGGTCCGTGGTAAACACCTTGCTAACGCGCAGCCAGAGGCGCGTCACGCAACACGTATCGCGGCAAAAAAATTACGTTATACCGCAGAGTTTTTTGCCAGCTTCTATTCTGTGGCTGAGTCGCGCGCATACATCCGAAAACTATCTCAGTTACAAGACTGCTTAGGCATGCTTAATGACATTATGATCACCGAAAAATTATTGTTTAATATTGTCGGTTCGCGGCCTAGTCGCGCACTGGAAGATGCATTTAACATTTTGTCCGGTTGGAATGCTTGCAGCGCAATGCACGGTGTGACTCAGATGAATCAAGCTTGGCAAAAATTTAGCGCTCAAAAACCATTCTGGCATTGAACTCTAGCAAAGCCGATTATTGAGAATCAGCCTTTTGCCTTTAATATCAGCAACCAGCGCTCAGAAAATAAAAAAGCAATTTAAAGACAGTGTCCAGTTTAATACATGATTGGTGCGCCAGAGATGATGAATCTGGGCACTGGCAAGAAATTTTAAGAATAAGCTGATTGGCTTACCA
>CAINWC010000101.1 GCA_903854305.1 uncultured Pseudomonadota bacterium
GCTGCCAACCGAAGCTTCACATATGATTGATCAAACACTTCTTTATACAGCGGTAACGCGACCAATCGACAGGCTTGTGATGATCGGCGATGATAGCCTTATAGAACAGGCCGTCAGGCGCGGTTCGATGGCGCTGGAGCGGAAGACGTATTTGCGCGAGCGAATTCTAGTAGCCGCGAATGCTGCGTTGGAATGTATGGCAGAAACACCAATTGCAGAAGGCACCTGCAATGGCGGAACTAGAAACAGCGGAAGTTTGGCAAGATCACCTTGAAGCATGGAAGCGCAGCGGTCTAACGCAAATTGCCTATTGCGCAAATAATCAGTTAATAATAAAAAATGCATCTCTGGGTGAGCATGCTCACGCTGGAATCTTTGAGCTCAGCTATTTTGCAAGAAGCTCACCTTATAATACTTGGATTAAACCTTCCCACCCACGCCTTTAAACTTCTCAACAAAAGCGGCAATTTTTTGGAAAACACTTTGTTTTTTTGTTAAGTATTGCGGATTAAGCGGACTCATTTTGGGAAGGATTGCATTTAGCTCTGTGCCGTTTTCACTGGCATATTCTCGCTTTAACGATGCCGTGATATAACGCTTAGCGGCTTCTGCATTCAAGTTTTCAGCACTAATTAACTCTTCTGCTTCTCGCTGTTGTTCAGCTTGAGCAAAGGTAAAGAAAGCATCAATAATGCTGGCTTTGTCGATAATGTTGTCCAAGTTGGTTTGATTAATAAAATCAACTAGCAAACTTTCTTTGGCACGGCTGCCAATGCTGGCACGAATTAAACGGCGCGCTTCTTCAACCAATGCCGCTTTATCTTTAAACTTTTTATTGTTTTCAAAAATCAATTCCAGAATGTAATCCAGATTAATCTCTTGTGATTTAAGTAGATCCACCTCAAAAACTACATCATCCCAATCTATGGTGGAAGTATCTTTTTCGTTAGCGGATTTTTCACGGCGAAGCCAATCGCGAATATCGTTATAAGTTGAACGGTAGTCTTGAATAGTGCGCTCGGCTGGCACCTTAATCGCTTGCATAGCGGCTAAGTCGTCATCGCTTAAATAGTGCTTAGCTTTAAACGCTTCTATGGCTATAGGGTCGGTCATATCTAAGCTTTGTAAGGCTTTTAACCCAGCAAATTCGTCGTAGTTTTGTAGCACATTCTCAACACGCAAATATTCACCAAACAATTTAGCGAAGTCTTTTTTATCTTTTTCTTTAACAATGTCATCAGGGTTAGGAAAACGCTGTTGTAATTCCGATACAACGTCCATATAACCACAACGTGCTTCACCTGTTGCCACATCGGTAAAGCCCTCCATGTATTCTTTGTAGCTTTTCTCTAACACCACGTTTTTGGTGTTCTTGTCACCAAATAAGGTAATGGCATCCACTGTGGCTTGTTCTAAATCGCGGAAGGTGACGATATTGCCAAACGTCTTGGTGGCATCATAAATACGGTTAGTGCGTGAATAGGCTTGCATTAAGCCGTGATAGCGCAGGTTTTTATCCACGAATAAGGTTTTACCCGAACCCGTGGTATGCCAAATAAAGCCGCCGCCCTCATTCGCCAGCATTTTGTCCAAGGTGTTTCAGTACCGTTTTTTCACCCGCTAACTTTGCCTAGGCCACTAAAACCTTTACATTTGAAGGTGATACTTTTCTTTTCACACAACCAATATAATTTGAAGTCCTAGTCACAGTCAATGCTTGGATTTTTTTTAAGAAATCAACAAGAGAGGCATTTAAGGCTCTGCGGTGATGGTGTTTAATACTTAATTTCCGTTTATAGGTGAGTTGTGACAGCGAACCTAACCTAAATATCTTGTGTATAACAGGCAAAAAATATAACAGAAATGCTACTTATCAGACGCTCATAACCTTAACTTTTGACCAAGCGGAAAGTGTAGTATTAATATAAAGCCAGCATATGCAAGGCTATTAAAATCTTTTCTATTTCGAGAAAAATTTCATTAGCGTTCGGGCCTAGGCCAATTAAAGTGTTCGGCGTTTTCTTGGCAGTATTTAAGTACTTCATTAAACCAGGTGTCATACCAATACCAACTGTTCACAACTTTAACGCCCCAAGGACTATTCTGAACACTGAAGTCAATGTGTCTGTCTTGCCAAAGTTTTATATGATGATGCATTGTGAACCCTGGGAAACCACTGTCTTTAATATCCCTAACTATCCCACTCGGTAATCTCTTATTTTTTTCACGTTCCTGTACTGCCATGTAAGTAATATCTAAGGATTTTGCTAACTCAGAATCAGGATCGATTAACCTAACGGCTTTCACGTCATCACCATGTTTTTTTGTGAGCTTGCGGCTAAGGAACAATTGATAGTTATAGCTTGGGTTAGATTGGAGTTCGGGAC
>CAINWC010000102.1 GCA_903854305.1 uncultured Pseudomonadota bacterium
CTGATCTGGCTGGCTTAGTCAATAATGATTTGGTTTTAACAATCAATCACAATCCGGTGAAAATATGGGGGGACTTCGTTTACGAAGTTAGGCAGCATCCTAATATGCCTTTGGATATTGTGGTTCAACGTGCGTCTCAAGAAATCAAACTCACGGTAAGGCCAGAACCTGTCATTGAGAATGAACAAACAGTAGGGCGCATAGGGGCTGCATTTAAAATAGATCAAAGTGAGCTTGATAAAGTCTTCGTCACTTCGCATTATTCTGCAGTTGAAGCGCTTGAGAAAGCCACAGAAAAAACTTGGGAAACTGCAATTTTCAGTTTAAAAATGCTAGGAAACATGGTCACAGGGCAAGTGTCATGGAAGGGTATGAGTGGCCCCGTAACTATAGCCAGCTATGCGGGACAAAGTGCCAATATGGGCATTAAGGCTTTTATTGGTTTCTTAGCGCTAATTAGTATTAGTATCGGCGTGCTCAATCTCTTGCCTATACCAGTGTTAGATGGCGGCCATTTCATGTATTATGTGGTTGAAATTCTGACGGGAAAACCGGTGTCCGAAGCTGTGATGAATATCGGACAAAGAATAGGATTTTTTTTACTAGGCTCAATGATGATCCTAGCACTTTATAACGATATCAACAGATTGATAACAGGCTGATTGAATGGCAATTCAAAATTTAAAGTATTTTAAACAACCAGACACTGCACTTAAGAGTCTTAAACTTAAATCAATGCTTTTGTTGATCTCTAGCTTGTATGCAAGCTCTGTATTTGCGCTTGATCCGTTTGTTATCAAAGACATTCGTGTAGAAGGCATTCAGCGCACTGAAGCAGGCACAGTGTTTAGCCACTTGCCAGTTAAAGTCGGTGAAACAATGAACGATGAGTTAGCCGCACAAGCCATTAAATCTTTATATAGCACGGGATTTTTTAAAGATGTACGCATTGAGGCCGAAGGTGGTGTGCTTGTAGTTACTGTGCAAGAACGCTCATCAATCGCACAAATTGAATTTAGCGGTAATAAGTCATTTCCTACAGATAAAATGAAAGAAGGTCTCAAGCAAATCGGTATTGCTGAAGGACAGATTTTCGATAAGTCTCAATTAGATCGCGCCGAGCAAGAAGTTAAACGTCAATATTTATCTCAAGGTAAATATGGCGCTACGGTTAAGGCGGTCGTTTCACCCCTTGAGCGTAATCGCGTTGCTGTGCGCTTTGATATTGAAGAAGGCGCTGTTTCAAAAATTCGCAGCATCAATATCGTTGGTAACCAAGCCTATACTATGGATGATTTGCGTGCGCAATTTTTATTGACCACGCCAAATTGGATGAGCTGGTGGAACAAAGACGATCAATATTCAAAACAAAAACTTAATGCAGATTTAGAAACACTTCGTTCTTTTTACATGAACCAAGGCTATTTAGAGTTTAATATCGATTCAACACAAGTTTCAATTACCCCAGACAAAAAAGATATTTACATCACCGTTAATGTCACTGAAGGTGAAAAATATACCGTTTCAGAAGTGAAACTAGCAGGCGAAACCATCGTGCCTGATGCTGAGTTACAGAAATTGATCGAAGTTAAATCAGGCGATACTTTTAGTCGCGCAAAAGTAACGCAATCAAGTAAAGCTATTAGCGACCGTTTAAGCAATGAGGGCTATGCATTTTCAAATGTAAATCCGGTGCCCGATGTCAATAAAGAGCTGCACACCGCCGCATTCACCTTCTTTATTGATCCTGGAAAAAGGGTTTATGTACGCCGTATTAATATTGTCGGCAATACAAGAACGCGCGATGAAGTTGTGCGCCGTGAAGTGCGCCAATTAGAATCAGCTTGGTATGCTTCTAATAAAATCAATCGATCAAAAGAGCGTCTTGTGCGTACGCAATACTTTTCTGACGTTAATGTTGAAACACCAGCAGTGCCAGGCACAGCAGATCAGGTAGATTTGAATATCAGTGTGGTAGAACAATCTACTGGTAGCGTTCAGTTCGGTGCGGGCTTATCAAGTAGTGAGGGCGTGGTGTTTGGTATCACGGTTAACCAAAATAACTTTTTAGGTACAGGTAATCGTGTCAGTGCCCAGGTCAATACTGGTAAAGTAAACACTACTTATTCACTGTCTTATACTGACCCGTACTTTACGCCAGATGGTGTTAGCCGTGGCTTTGATGTTTACCGTCGTGATGTAAATACCAGCTCGCTAAGCGTTGCTAACTACAGCACTTCATCTTATGGAACAGGCATTAGATTCGGTATTCCATTAAATGAACGCGATGCTTTTAACTTTGGTTTAGCTGCAGATTTTACGCAAGTAAGTTTAATACCGGGAGTAAGCCCTCAGCAGTATGTTAATTTCTGTGGCATTGCTAATCCTACTGGTTGTAGTAGTAATTCTGTTGTTGCTACAGCAGGTTGGGTACATGACTCACGTGACAGTATCTTGTATACCAATAATGGCGTATTGCAAAAACTTAGTGGTGAGGTTTCATTACCAGTATTAGATTTACAATATTATAAAATAGACTATAAGCATGCTTGGTTTAAACCAGTTTTTAAAGATATTACCTTAATGCTAAATGGTGAAATTGGTTATGCTGATGCTTATGGCAATAAAGACTATCCATTTTTCAAGAACTTTTTTATGGGTGGCGTAAATTCAGTTCGTGGTTTTGCTAACGGCTCACTGGGGCCCGTAGGCAGTGATGCAACAACGGGATTAACTTATGCGGTAGGTGGTACTAAGCGCTTGTTAGGTAACGCTGAGTTATTTATGCCTATACCAGGCTTGAAAGATTCTAAACAATTTAGATTAAGCGCGTTCGTGGATACTGGTA
>CAINWC010000103.1 GCA_903854305.1 uncultured Pseudomonadota bacterium
ATCTGATGCCTCTCATTTAACTTCCTTTTAGTGATTTCAGACATTATCAACTGTCTACTAAATCGGGGGAAGTCCACATACGACCTTTCGCACTGGTTCTATCAATGCATCAATCGCGCTTTACTGTATGTTATTAGTGGCTGGAAGCGGCTTGATTGGGCGTTTTGTGTATACGCGTATTCACAAAGGCTTATATGGTAGCCGCTCTACTTTAAAAGATGCACGCGAGGCTTTAGCAGGTAGTACGGGTGATGTTAAATCGCGCTTACATTTTTTTCCAAAAGTTGAAAAATGGATCAATGACTTTGAGGATGAAGCATTAGAAGCGAAGCGTGGATTTTTTGCTGGAATTTGGTGTTTTTTAAGCTTTGATGTGCGTCGGATACTACTAGTTTGGCGCTGTAAACGGAATATACGTGAAGTGCTAGCTTCTGACAGAATGCATGATGTGGCGAAAGAGGCGGTTAAATTGGTGGGTGATTATTTGATGCAGATACAAACGGTAGCTCAGTTCAAAAAGTTTGAACAGATATTTTCTGCATGGCATATTTTGCATATACCACTGATGTATATGATGGTCGCTACGGCCATATTTCATGTCATTTGGGTACATATGTACTGATGAGATTATCGTAAATGTTACGTTTTTTTTGTATTTTTATCCTTTCTTTTTTGCTGTCATTCAGTGTTGGCGCAGACACGCTTGAGTCTGTGATGATGCCTGGCAAGGTCATTCAAGGACATCTCAAATGGGAAGATAGCTGCCAAAAATGCCATAAACGCTTCGATAAAGAAGGGCAAAACCAACTGTGTAAAGATTGCCATAAAGAAATCACCAAAGATATTTCGCAAAAAAAAGGTTTTCATGGCAAGTTAAAAGAGGCTCGCGATTGCGCAGAGTGCCATACCGAGCATAAAGGCCGTGCAGCACAAATAGCGCCTATCAATGAAAAGACTTTCAAACATGCACAAACCGATTTTGAGCTGAAAGGCGCACATGCCGATGTTAAAACAGTTTGTAAAGATTGTCATAAGCCCAAGATTAAATATCGTGATGCACCGAACACATGTAATGCCTGCCATAAAAAAGACGATAAGCACGAAGGTTCGCTAGGGCTAGATTGTGAGAGCTGTCACACTGAAAAAAATTGGAAAGACACCAGGGAAAGGTTTGATCACAACAAATCCAAATTTGCGCTTGAAGGCAAGCATGCAAACGTTAAGTGCACAGATTGCCATCTGAGTAAAAGATATAAAGAAGCAGCTACTGACTGTTACTCATGCCATAAAAAAGATGACAAGCATAAAGGTATTTTTGGTCAAAAATGTGCCAATTGCCATACGGCTAAAGATTGGAAAGACACGACATTTGAACACGGAAAAGATACAAAATATGCTTTACGTGGCAAACATCAGTCGGCTAAGTGCGAGAGCTGTCATAAACCGTCTGCTTCTACCTTAAAACTTCCGACTAGTTGCGTATCCTGTCACAAAAGTGATGATAAGCATGAAGGCACTTTGGGTGATCGTTGTGAGAAATGTCACTCAGAAAGAAGTTGGATTATTCCAAACTTTGATTTAAGCCACTCTGATTGGTTAAAATTAGAATAGCCAATAAGAATGCTTAAAACCACAGCGTAACTGGTTACAACACTAACAACCTAGTTAAATTACTTACAAACTACCTATGACAAGTGCAACTAAGTAACAGCAAACTTATCATGACAACAGCAATCTGGTTACTTAGGACACTTGTGTTTTGAAAAGCTTAACAAGTTTACTTGCACAGATGAACTTTTTGCAAAACAAAATTTTCACCTTCGTATTTGATTTTGTGTGTTTTTTAATTGATGCAGCGAATGTAGGTTAGGTTAAAAATAATAAAGTTGTGAGCCAACTCGCGAATGCTGTTTGAAAGATTAAGTGAATCTAGGGTCTAGATACTTCTGGTTGCAACGTACCGTGTCATGACAGCCACAGCCTCGCTACAGTAATAACAACCTTGTTACAACAACCA
>CAINWC010000104.1 GCA_903854305.1 uncultured Pseudomonadota bacterium
GATAGCCTTGTTAGTGTGTCCCTCCCTCATGCTGCCACCTTCTTTGCTGCTGCCATTGCTTCAAATTCATCAACCACTTTGCAAAACTCCTTTATCCGTTCGGCCAATTCCGGTGTAAATTCTGCAAATAGCTCGTAGTTAGTAAAGATTGCAGTCCGGTTAACAAAATCATTGGTTAATGCCGCTTCATCATGATTAACAATCGTCCAGCCCTTAGCCCTTAAACAATCAATAAAAGAGCCTAAACGGTAGCTGTGAGATGCAAAATCAAATCCACGATGTGACATCATAACGCCAGCCGGAAATAGTCGCCGCAATGCCCTAGATTCAACGGTACCTATTCTAGGAAATTTTACATTGCCAGAATCTAATAGGGGTTTGGTATCGTTGTAATCGGCGCGGGTAATATGACGGCCATTGTCTCTTATAACTTTTGAGTTAATCATGATTAGGCCGCCTTATTTTGTGCTTGAACCCAACCAAAGAACTTGGCTTCGTCTATAAGCACCTTTCGGCCAATGCGAACAATTGCCCCTGATTGGCTTAATCCGTTTGATTGTTCATTAAAGATAAGCGAACGAATACCGCCTGTAGTAAATGCGGGGTATTCTTCGATAAACTGATTAACTGTTTTATATATTATTTGTGTAGCCATGTTTTATTGCCTGTTGTTATCCGGTGCGATATGTCCGGCTAAGGCAAGTAAAACAGTCTATGGTGTAGGTGTTCGAAGTGGTGGCTCGTGGGTGTTCGTGGGTGTTTTTTTATAACACTTTGTTTTAATTGCTAATTATTTCCCCGCCTTGCATAACTTTTGTGGTTTTCCATCTGCCATAGCTTCTTAATTCCACACTTCCACGCTCTATCAAAAGCCGTTTCAGCTTCAAACAATTTTGAATAATCTGATTCACAAATTAATTTGATAGTTCCTTTTTCCCCGTCCGGTATTGCCATCGGGTTAAATTGTTTTTCAGTGATTACTTTCAATATGGCATTTTGTTGCTTTTCCAGTTTAAGCAATGCTTTTTGCTTCGTCTCTGTCCCTGCATGACTAACTAAGCCCACATCCTCAACGGCTTCGGCTTGCGTTTCGGTTTCTTGTTCAGGCATGTGGGTAAATTTTTCTACTGCAATAACTTCATCTAGTAAATAGATGCCTCCTAGCCCATCATCTCCTAGTCCAATTAAATCAGGATAATAATTGGATATCTTAGGATGAGAAGGAATATTTTCATTTATTTCGGGCAATTTATTTATACTAATTTTAATTAGGTTTTCAGCTTTCTTCTTACAGCCTAATTTTGACTTCCAACGAACAAGTAATTTCTTTCCCGATATAAATCGTTTGGTTGGTTTAAAATTTTCAATATCTGAATGTAAAAAAAACCAAGACCATGCTCTTACAGCATACTTTTCAATTGATTCGCCAGACGGCCAGTTGAAAGTATTTGCTATATGCCACTTAATATTGTTATCTAGTTTTTCAGATATATAGGCATTCAATCCACCATTTTCATTTCCCATAAAGCACCACATCCAAAACTCTTCATCTGATAACTCATCAAGTTTGATAGCCAGCAATTCTTTAGCTTCATAGAATGAAACATATTTCTCTTGAGTCATTAAACACCCCCGAAAATCTTTTCATTCATTGAGGCAACAACATTGCTTACGTGCCCATCTGATAAATGTGCGTAACGCTTAACCATGCTTAATGTTTTATGTCCTAACACTTCGGCTATTTCGGCCA
>CAINWC010000105.1 GCA_903854305.1 uncultured Pseudomonadota bacterium
AGCCAAGCATCCATTTCTTGCACTCGGATACCCTATACTTTAAACATCGCCCTCTACCTCCAAGTCAGGGATATGTCCAAAGGCAATCCGCATTGGAGCATCTTTCAAGGCATCATGTGCGCCACCAAAATAAATGGTGTTTTTACCAAACTTTAAATTCAGATTATCAATCGCTTTATTCAGTTTCATCTCATTTTCCAGCGGTTCTATTTGGAACAAATCTCGCGCCACTTCATCGGCCGTCACTAAACCGGTAAAAGAAACACCCACCGCATAAGGCTCGTTCTCTGTCTCTGGATACTGCTGCAGAAAAGTTTCGAGTGCTTCGATTAAGCGCAAAGTGTTATCCGTTGGCGAAATAGCGCTCTCCATGCTCCAACTTGCTTGGTTACGATATTTCACTTTTACACTCATGCGTGAAGTCAACAAGTCGTAACTACGCATGCGCATGCAAGCTTTTTGCAACAAGCGGTGCAGCACCGACTTTACGCCACTAAAGTTACGCTGCTCTGGCGGCATCACATGTGAATGCCCCAAGCTACTGCGTGCATTTTTCACATAATGCGGTTCTAAGCCGCGCAATTTGTCATACATACGCTCGCCTTCTATGCTACCCCAAGCAGTTTGTAGCTGATGACGATTAGCCGCATACAATTGTTCGATTGTCGTGATTTTGTAGCGATTCAGTCGCGCTTCCATTTGCTTACCGATACCGTTTAAATCACGTAGCCTCAATGCATATAATCGTTGCGGCAACTCATGCGATTCAATCAGCACACAACCATCTGGTTTTTGCATATTTGACGCCACTTTAGACAAAAAAGTATTGGGGGCAATACCGATAGAACAGCGAATAAATTCAAACTGCTTATACATTTCACGCTTGATTTTTGCGGCAAGTTTGAGTGCATTTTCTGGAAGCTGCTGGCTACCTGTGAGCTTGCAAACCATTTCGTCAATCGACAGCACTTTTTCCACATGCGTACAGCTTTCGACAATTTCAATCAGTTTGTGATGAAACGCCACATAAAGCGACGGACGTGCTTCTACAAAAATCATATCGGGGCATAATTTGCGTGCATCACGCACACCAGTGCCGGTTTTAATACCAAAGGCTTTAGCCTCATAGCTCGCCGCAATGCAGCAAGTAGTTTCTGCCATCACCGCCAACACGCCGATTGGTTTACCGCGCAGTTCTGGGCGTAATTGCTGCTCAACAGAAGCGAAGTAAGAGTTAAAATCTACGTATAAAGCGTTTAAGCGCATGGTTGAAAATAGTTAAATCCGATGTAATGTTTTAGGTGAAAGATTGACTAAGTATTGTAAGGTTAATTAACAAGACTTAAGAGCATATTTTAAGAGACCGTATTTTAATAGACAGTATTTTAAGACAAAAATTTGAGAAAAATTAGGTAAACATCATGAGTAACGAACAAATTGCAGTATTTGCAGGTGGCTGTTTTTGGTGCACCGAGCCGGTATTCAGCCAACTGAAAGGGGTTAGCAAGGTCGTGTCTGGCTATATTGGCGGCCATACACTTGATCCGACTTACAAAGACATTTGCAATGGCGACACCGGCCATGCCGAAGCTATACAAATCACCTTTGATGCTGAGCAAATAAATTTTGAGACTTTGCTGGAGATATTTTTGGTATCACACGACCCAACCACACTCAACCGCCAAGGTAACGATGTAGGCACACAATACCGTTCTGCCGTGTTTTGCCAAAATACCGAGCAACGCAATGCGGTTAATAAAATGATTACTGAGTTTAATGCAACACACCTATTTAATGCGCCTATTGTTACGCAGATTAATGATGCTGACACCTTCTACCCCGCAGAAGGTTACCATCAGTATTATTTTGACAAAAACCCGAACCAGCCTTATTGTATGGCAGTGGCCGCGCCTAAAGCTGCGAAGATACGGGCGAAATATGCGGCTTTGATAAAGTAAATAATTTGAAGAAATGGTCTGTTGTTAGTTCATGGAAGTATCATTCATCGTCATTCCCGCGTAAGCGGGAATGACGATCTTACGTTTTACTACTCAACCATTGTCTGCGCCAAAAAATCAAAATCATGATAAGCGCAATGCTGACCATTAGCCCCATCGCCCACCAAAAACCATCTTTCTCGGCTAGCCACGGCATCTCATGAAAGTTCATACCAAAGATACCCGCAATCAACGTGGCTGGCATAAACAGCATGGCGACTACGGTTAAGGCACGGACTTCCAGATTCACGCGCTGGCTGACACTCGCCATATAAATATCCATCATGCCGCTTAAACTATCTCGTATGGATTCTAGCGATTCAATGAAATTCACCGTGTGATCATACACATCACGCAAATACGGCATAGTTGTCGGTTTAAAAAAACCATTGTCATTGCGCATCAAACTATTAATCACTTCGCGCAATGGCCAAACCGCCCGGCGGAGTTCGATACTGACATGTTTGAGTTGATGAATACTATGTAACTCAGCATTTGACGGCTTACTCAGCAGCAACTCTTCTAGCGCCTCACTCGCCTCCCCCACATCTTCAAGCACGCTGAAATATCTATCTACCACGCTATCGAGTAAGGTATAGGCTAAATAATCAACCCCGAACTCGCGTATATGCGAGCGGCTCACACGAAGCCGCTCGCGCACAGGTTCAAAAATGCCGGTTGAACGCTCCTGAAACGTCAGTAAGTAGTTACGGCCCAACACCATACTGATTTGCTCAGAATCCACCG
This sequence comes from uncultured Pseudomonadota bacterium, assembly GCA_903854305.1. GTDB lineage: Bacteria > Pseudomonadota > Gammaproteobacteria > Burkholderiales > Methylophilaceae > Methylotenera. Next base: position 2,745 of record CAINWC010000105.1, read on the forward strand.
CCATATTGGCTTTATCATATTTAAAACTACGTGTTTCTAAAAACAGGTAATCATCAAATTCATCAACTTTTGGACGCTGCTCGGTGTTGAGAATATCTTCCTGCACTAGTGGATGTAAATGAAAAAAATCGCCAATCTGTTTGATGAGCGCGGCATCGTGCACACCATGAACATTCAACCAAACCTTTTTATTGGCATTTTCGTTAACATTAAGTGTTGCGAGCTCATCGATGTTGAGCGTACGTTCGACAAAGTCGGCGAGGTCATATTCAATCAGGCTAATCGTAGGTTTAGCTAACTGACTCACGTCATTATCAGCCTGGCCGACATAGATGAGCGAGCCAGGTGGCATGCCGATTTTTTTTGTATGGTGTTTTTTGTGTTTACGCATGGCTGTAATAATAACTTATTCTGCGCGCAAGGCTTCAATCGGGTCTAAATGAGAAGCGCTTCTTGCCGGCAGCACGCCTGCCAACAAACCGATGATGGCAGACATGACTAATGCGCCAATCGCAAAACTCCATGGTGTATGCACTGGCAATGTTGGCAGCGCTAATAGCAACAATTGTGCCAAGCCGATTCCAAGTAGTAAGCCCAGTATGCCACCCAGTGCGGCCAGTATGACGGACTCGCTCAAAAACAGACCAAGAATAGTGCTGCGACGCGCGCCCAGCGCCACCAGCAGACCAATTTCATTGGTGCGTTCAGTGACTGAAATCGTCATAATCGTGACAATACCCACCGCGCCTACAAGTAAAGAAATACCGCCTAGCGCACCTACTGCCATCGTTAAAATATTAAGAATATTCGATAAGGTTTTGAGCATATCTTCCTGTGTAGTCACGGTAAAATCCTCATGCCCATGACGAAGTTTGAGCCGATTTTTAACGGCCATGGCGACAGTGGCTGAAGATGCGCCTTCTGCATAACTGACATGAATTTCCATTAAGCCTTCGCGGTTGTACAGCTCTAGCGCACGAGCGGCGGGAATAAATGCGGTGTCGTCTAAATCGATACCCAGAAATTGACCTTTTGGTGCCAATACACCAATCACCCGAAAGTGCAGCCCGCCGATACGCACACGTGCACCTAAAGGATTTGTTGTACCAAACAACTCATTGCGCAACTTGCTACCCAACACCACAAAGGCACGTGAACTACCTGCACCCTCACTTGGCAGAAAGCTGCCAATTTGCACGGTAGAACTGAAAACATGTATGAAATCTGCATCTACACCATAAATTGTGGATCGCCTTAAACGACCATTACTTGCTACTTCGGAGTTCCCCCAAACAGTTGGCGATGCACCCGTCACATTCGGCAATTGTTTAAGCGACTTGGCATCTTCCATCGTCAGCAATCTTGCTGTGGTTGGAATACCAGAGGGTGGCTGACCGCCAGTTTTGACTTTACCAGGAGAAATGCCAATCACATTGGTACCAAACTGCGTGAACTCAGCTAACACAAATTGATGCACGCCTTCGCCGATGGACGTCAGCAAGATTACCGCGGCAATGCCTACCGCAATACCAAGCAGCGTAAGAAAGCTGCGCATTCGATGCGAGGTAATGGCTTGCAGGGCAAAACGCGTGGAGTCGGCGATGAGCATATTTATCGCTTCGACAATGCCTGTATCGGGTCTAGCTGCGCGGCGCGGCGGGCGGGCATCACCCCAAAAATCAGACCCGAAACCAGCGCAGTGCCTAAGCCAGCTAGCACAGCCCACAGTGGCGGGTATGCTGGAAACGTGGGGTAAAAATTGCGAAGTATCGCTGCGCCTAGGTAACCTAAGGCGATGCCGACCACCGCACCAGTGAGCGATAACAGTACGGCTTCCACCATGAACAAATGGCGCACGGATGCAGAGGTAGCTCCCAGTGCTTTAAGCAGCCCGATTTCAGCCGTACGTTGCGTGACAGAAACCAGCATCACATTCATCACCAGAATACCGGCTACGGCCAAGCTAATTGCGGCAATACCAGCAACCCCAAGGGTCAGCACATTCAAAATCTTGTCGAAGGTTTTTAGCACCGCATCTTGCGTAATTACGGTCACGTCTTCTTCACCCTCGTGGCGTTGCGTAAGCATTTTCAATACACGTGCTTTAACCTCACCAATCTGCTCTCGGCTACGTGCCTCAACCAGAATACGGAACAAAGTATTGGTATTCAGCATAGCTTGCGCAGTAGCTACTGGCACAATTAATAATTCATCCGTTGTCATACCCATGCCTTGGCCGCCTTCGCTTAATACGCCAATCACGCGTAACCGTCTGTCGCCAACCCGCACGGTTTTTCCTAAAGGGTTTTCTGTACCAAATATCTCCCGTCGGATAGCCGCGCCCAACACCACCTCTGCTGCGCCGTGCCCTAAGTCACCTTTGGTAAGAAAGCGCCCAAGCGCTAATTTCTGTTTGCGCACGAGAATATAATCAGCGTTGGTACCAAGCAGCATGGCCTCACGCAACTTTCCTGAGGCATTGACCTCAGTGGTCGCAACCAAAATAGGCGAAATGCGTTCTACTCCCACCAGTCTAAGCAAGGCACTAGCATCATTTAGCGTTAAATCACGAGGCGTGTTGGTAATGAGATTGGCGGGATTGAAGCCGCGCGTTTCTGAGCGGCCGGGCAATACGATGACCAAGTTGGTGCCGATTGCAGAAAACTCACCCACCACATAACGGCGTGCGCCATCACCCAATGCCGTAAGAATCACCACGGCGGCCACGCCTATCGACATCGCCAGTATCAGCAAACTTGTGCGCAAAGGATTGCCAGTGGCGGCATCACTAGCGTAGCGGAATGTATCGATGATTTTCAATGGAATCCCGCCCTTTTAGCTAGGTAGCTTGGTCTGGCGCACGAGTGACATCACTTAAAATGCCGCCATCTTCCATTCTTATTTGGCGTCGCGCACGTGCCCCAAGCGCGTGGTCGTGTGTCACTACGATCAACGTCATGCCTTGCGCATTGAGCGCCTCTAGCAGCCGCACTACTTCTTCGCCTGTGACGCGATCAAGATTGCCCGTTGGTTCATCCGCTAACAAAACAGCTGGACGCTGTACGGTCGCACGCGCGATGGCAACACGTTGACGCTGCCCGCCAGACAGTTCATTAGGCCTATGTTGCGCCCTGTCCATCAGGCCATATTCTTTAAGTGCCTGCTCAACACGTTTAGTGCGCTCAGCCGCAGGCATGCCAGCCAAAGTAAGCGGCAGCTCAATATTGGCAGCAGCCGTCAACCGTGGCACCAAATGAAAACTCTGAAAGATAAAACCGATGCGTTCGCTACGCACTTTGGCCTGCTCATCTGGGGCTAGCGTGGTCACATCCCGACCTTCCAGTTGATAGGTTCCTGCATCTGGGCGATCTAGCAAGCCGATTAAGTTAAGCAGCGTTGATTTTCCAGAACCCGATGGGCCCATCACAGCGATGTATTCGCCACGCGAGATCGTCAAATTCACATTGCGTAAAGCATGCACCTGACTGTCGCCCAAATAAAAAGTGCGCTCTATGCCATTCAGTGCAATCAGGCTTTCAGCGTCTGCCATAGTGGGTTATTTTGCCTTACTTGCTTTAGCCGTGCTTTCTGGCTTAACGGTATCTTCTGGTTTAACGACAATACCCGCTTTCACGCCCTCTCGCTCCAACGAGACCACAATGCGGTCGCCTTGCTTTAGCCCATCCAACACTTCGGTGAATTCCCAATTGGTAATACCAGCTTTGATGACGCGCTCTTCCAGTTTTTTAGTCCCCGGCTTATAAACCAACACCTTATTGCCTTCAAGCAAGGTTGATGTTGGCACACGCAACACATTGTTGTGGCTATCCAGCACAATTTCCACATCTGCGCTGTAGCCCACCAACAGCTGTTTGCTTTCATTGGCATTGTCGATTGAAACTTCTACATCAACCGTTCTAGCCTGTTTTTCTACCGCCACCACATAAGGCGCAACGCGTTTCACATGTCCAGCCAGCGGCTTGCCCGGCAGCGCATCCAAAGAAACCCGCGCAAGCTGGCCTACATGAACCTTGGGCGCATCCACTTCATCCATCGGCGCCTTGATATACAGGCAGGAGTCATCAATCAGGTCAATCGCCGGCGGAGTTGCCACGCCAGGCGGTGAAGGCGTGGTGTATTCACCAAGCTCGCCAACGATATCCGCCACGATGCCATCAAACGGCGCAACTAATACTGTTCTATCTTGCTCAACTTTAGTGATTCTTACCCGCGCCTGTGCCTGTGTGACATCCGCACGCGCCCCTTCACAAGCGGCTTGACGAGATTGCGCCTCAAATCGTGATTTTTCTTCACCACCTTCTGAAATAAAGCCGCGTGCACGCAGCTTGGCCATGCGAGCCGCATCACGTCCGGCATTTTCCGCAACGGCGCAAGCTTCTGTAATGCGTTTCTGGCTACTGGCAACCTGTGTTTGCGCCAGATTGCTTTGCGCTTGCTGGTCATCGTTCCATAAGCGCAACAACACCTGCCCTTTTTTCACGTGATCACCCTTTTTAACGCCAAGAAAAGCAATGCGACCGCCACTAATTGGCGAAAGCCGTGTACGCTGACAAGCCTCAACACTACCAGCGCGCGTATTCGCCACGCTAGCCTCAACCTTACCGAGGCCAACCTCAACCAAGGCCACAGCAATAGGCTGCGTGCGGTTAAACCACCAAAATGTAGCACCTATAAGGGCGATGCTGGCAATAATAATGAGAATGCGGCGCATAATGTTCTTTTTAAATGCTGAATGGTTTCAGACTATCACTTTAAATGATAGTGCATTTGATATATGTCTATTTTGCATAAAAACCACAAAATAGCCATAGCGTTCAACATCTAGAACGCAGATTTTAATGCGGCGCCCGTGGTGAAAAATGCACCGCCCGCAATGTGATGAATGGTGCGCAAGTCATCATGACCTTCAAAATGCCAGTGGCCATCGGTAAACACACGTTCATCGGCATAAGCCGCAACGACTTCTGCTATAAATAAATCATAAGTATTTTGGATATGCGGCTCGGGGATGAGCTTACATTCCAGCCATGCCACACAGCCTTTGAGTAAAGGCGTATCTATATCTTTTGCGGGAAAAGTCTCTAAACCATAGCGCTCGAATTTATCGGTATCTTTTAAATCTCGTCCAGATATGGTGCCGACCTTACGCACGATATCTATCTGCGCCACACACGGCACGCTTAACGAAAACGTCCCAGAGGCTTCAAGCAACTCGCGGGTATAAGCGCTTTTATCAATCACAATCGTGATTTTTGGCGGGTCAAAGTCTAGCGGCATATTCCACGCTGCTGCCATGATATTTTGTTTGCCATGATGGCGAGCAGAAATAAGGACCACGGGGCCGTGGTTTAGGAGACGGTAGGCTTTATTTAAACTCACTGAGTGCATCATAAAACCTCTTTGCCTTAACCGTTATTTTTGCCAAGCATCCCGCAAAGTCACCGTCCTATTAAATACAGGCTTACCAGCCACACTGTCTTTTCTATCCGCCACAAAGTATCCATGGCGTTCGAACTGGAACCTATCTTCTGGGTTTGCGTCTTTCAGGCTTGGTTCCAGTTGTGCTGAAATCACTTGTACTGAATTTGGATTAATATCGTTCAGGTAATCTCTATCGCCTGCGCCAGGATGGGCTTCTTTGAACAACCGGTCGTACAAGCGTACTTCTGTTTCATACGCATGGTCCACTGAAACCCAGTGAATATTGCCTTTTACTTTGATGCTATCTGAACCTGCTGTGCCTGATTTGGTATCGGGCAAATAGTCGCAATGCACCACGGTGACATTGCCTGCGGCATCTTTTTCAAAGCCTGTGCATTTCACTACGTAACCGTAACGCAAACGCACCAAGCCATCAGGTACTAATCTGAAGAAGCCTTTGCTTGGGGTTTCCATAAAGTCTTCGCGCTCTATCCATAGCTCGCGGCTTAATGGCACCACACGTTTGCCTAGCTCTGGTTTTAATGGATGGTTAGGTGCAAAGCAGTCTTCCGTTTGTGATTTTCCATTAGCATCGACGGGATAGTTATCAATCACCAGTTTGATCGGGTCTAGCACGGCAATGCGGCGTTCTGATGATTCGTTGAGCACCTCGCGCATGCAATCTTCTAAAATCGTATATTCAATCCAGGAATCAGCTTTTGATACGCCGATGCGATCAGTGAACAGCTTAAAGCCTTCTGCCACATAACCACGACGGCGTGCGCCAGCTAACGTTGGTAATCGCGGGTCGTCCCAGCCGCTGACGTGTTTATCTTCCACCAGATCAATCAGCTTACGTTTTGATAACACGACATAAGTTAAGTTAAGTCGTGCGAACTCATATTGTTTCGGTAGCGGATGCGCCAACATTCCGGCTTCTGCCAAGCACTCTAACAGCCAGTCGTAAAACGGGCGTTGATCTTCAAACTCTAGCGTGCAAATAGAATGGGTGATTTGCTCCAGCGCATCTTCAATGGGGTGGGCAAACGTGTACATTGGATAAATGCACCATTTATCACCGGTGTTGTGATGATGCGCACGTTTGATGCGGTAGATAGCAGGGTCGCGCAGATTGATGTTAGGCGATGCCATGTCGATTTTGGCGCGTAAAATCAAGCTGCCATCGGCATGTTTACCATCGCGCATTTCACGGAACAGGCTCAAGTTTTCTGCCACAGTGCGATCACGCCAAGGCGAATTCTTGCCCGCTTCGGTCAAGGTGCCGCGCGTAAGGCGCATTTCTTCTGCCGTTTGGCTATCGACATACGCATGGCCATTTTCAATCAAGCTCTCCGCGGCGCGGTACATCAAGTCAAAGTAGTTGCTGGCAAAATACTTGCTGTTTTGATTGTGTTCCGGACCTACATTCTCCCAGCTAAAACCTAGCCATTTAACCGCATCGCTGATGCTATCAACATACTCCTGACTTTCTTTTTCAGGGTTGGTGTCATCAAATCTAAAGTGGCACACGCCAGCATAATCACGCGCTATCCCAAAATTTAAAAAAATACTTTTGGCATGTCCAATGTGCAGATATCCATTAGGTTCCGGCGGAAAACGCGTGCGGATTTTTGCCGGGTCTGGCTGCCCAGCGGCATGATGTGCGGCATCGCCCGGCGTACCGGCCCATTGACGCGTTTTGTAGACGCCTTGTTCAATATCTTTTTCAACAATCGCGCGGATAAAGTTAGAGGCAATAGGTAGTGGTGTTTTTTCAGATGACATGGCAACAAATTCAATTTAAGTTGTCGCTATTTTACACCATTGATAGAGCATCAAACGCGAATCATTGCTCGGCCATACAACAATGATAGAAGCATAAAATTGACTTAAGATTAAAATCTAGAGCAATCATATTTTTCAGCAGGCTGGCATTAACGGGAAGCTTCTCGATGGTGCTGAGCCATGTCTGTTTCTTTTTGCCTAGCGATATTGGCATTGATATGATCGGCAATTATCTGGTATTTTATCTGTTCTTTATTATAGGCATCCATAGATTCGTCACCTTGAGCTTTGGCAGAGTCAACCGTATAGTCATAAGCATCCTTAACAAAACCAGCCAACGCAACTACCCCAGTAACACCCGCAGCCAAAACTACAGCTGGCGCTGATGCCGTTACCACCACAACACCCGCCGTGATTGCTAATACCCCTTCAGCTATTGGTACGACTGGATTTTGCTTTTCTTGCTCACTCATGATAATTCTCCTTAATAATTTAAATGGATGATTATTTTACTTTTGACATCCATGACAACGAGTACATTAATTATTGACAGAGATAAACTAAGCAACCTACGTGCCAACCAACTATCTTCAATTAAAACAATGCATTAAAAACATACCATCTATCACTCCACTAAAAAATCAACGCCAAAATGTAGCTCATAAGATACAACTCAAACAGCTAAAACGATAGCTATATGATTTTTAAAGGTATTTATAGTAGCCAGTTCACTACTTTTTATTTTTCCAAAGTGCCCAATCATTCAGCCGGTGCTTACAATGATCTATCGATGATCGTTAAAGGCAATAAATTGCTTGATACGCATTCACATCCATAAAACTGCCATGCTAAACTTACAAGCTTAATGAACACACTGACCTTCCCAATCTTAAAACTGCTAGCCGATGGAAAATTTCATTCTGGCGAGGCAATTGCTAAGCATTTCAATGTAAGCCGCACGACTATTTGGAATGCATTACAGCATGCAGCAAAGCTAGAGATTGCTGTTTTTTCTGTGCGTGGACGTGGTTATAAACTTCCTCAAGCGTTCACTTTATTAGACGAGCAGGCAATTTTGAGTGCCATTGGTGAGCAGCGGGCGTGGTTCAATTTAGAAGTGCATGATCATTTGGAATCTACCAATACTTATTTGATGAAAAAATTAAGTAGCGGTCAGGCACATGCAAGCTGTGTTGCCGCTAACTTGCAAACCAATGGCCGCGGCAGACGTGGCCGTAGTTGGCAAGCGGGTTTAGGCGCGAGTTTAACTTTCTCGTTATTGTGGCGCTTTCAATGTGGTGCCTCGGCCTTATCAGGCTTAAGCTTGGCCGTTGGTGTTGCGTTGATGCGAACACTGCATAGTGTTGGCATCACCCAAGCGCAGCTCAAATGGCCGAATGACGTGCTCATTGGCCGAGAGAAATTAGCCGGTATTTTGATTGAGCTACAAGGCGATATGGAAGGACCAAGTGCCGCAGTGATTGGTATTGGCATCAACTTAAACTTACCGACAAATATCAAACAGCAGATTGATCAGCCCGCGACTGATCTAGCGAGCGCGTCCTCACGAACGATGAATCCAAACGAATTACTGGGTGCCTTGCTCAAACACTTGACCCAGATATTGAACAACTTCGAGCAACAAGGCTTTGCTGAAGTCCGCGACGAATGGATTAAACATCACGCTTATCATCAACAACCGGTAAAAATGCTGCATCCTGACGGCCGAGAGACACTAGGTACGGTGATTGATGTGGCAGAAGATGGAATCTTATTGGTAAGAACAGCCCAAGGTGACCAACGTTTTTCATCAGGCGAAATTAGTTTGCGGGCTTCAGAATAATGGTGATGCGGTTAAATTCAGGTCTTATATTAGCGATTGATGCAGGGAATACTCGTGTTAAGTGGGGCTTATTTAATAGCTCGGGCAATATGCTTGAAAATGGCGCGTGCCTTAATGCAGATTTAGCAATAACTAGGCTACCAGAGGCAAATCATATCGTAATATCCAATGTTGCAGGCGCTGCGATGCAAGCGCAATTAATCAGCTTACTGCCTAAAAACACCCCTATTCAATGGACAACTGCACAACTGCATGCCTGCGGCGTGAGTAATCGCTATGACCAAGCAGAAACGCTAGGTACTGATCGTTGGGCAGCGCTTATTGCCGCATGGCATATCAAACAAGCACCATGCGTGGTCGTCAATGCGGGCACTGCAGTGACGATTGATGCATTGAGTGTGAAATCTCTGAGCAATGACGGCGACGGCCAAGCTGAATTTATCGGTGGCTTGATTTTGCCTGGACTCAATCTAATGCAGCAAAGCTTAGGTCTTGCCACGGCTCAACTACCTAAATTAGATTTGGTGCAAAACTCAACGACACAAACACAGGCCAATATTTTTGCAAAAAATACCACCGATGCAATCTATGCTGGAGCGTTGCATGCCATTTCAGGCACAATCATGCTCATGGCTCGCGAATTGAATGTACAGTGTAAGCAAGCGCCTTTTATTGTCATTAGCGGCGGCAATGCCCCCATTATTTACCAGCAGATAATGAAAGAAAGGCTCTTTATGGAAATGTCACAGCAAGCCGTAATCGTGGATAATTTGGTTTTACATGGCCTGTTTTTACAGCTTAAGGTTTTATAGAACTTGGCTTTACAGAATGTATTGTTACTAGAGAGTTTTATGCAAAGTGATTCACAATGAAAAAGTTGGTTTGGTTGTTAATAATGATTAACATAGTTTTATTAGCCTATTTCAATTTAGACTACATTTTACCGGGTACGCCAGCCGTTAAGTTGGCTGAATTAAACCCTGAGAAAATTAGTTTATTGTCACAGAAACAAATAGATGCCATGCCGAAAAAAACCATCAGTGCAACTGGTCCTATTGTAGCCGCCGTGGCAACAACAGCGCCGTCAGCATGCTATGAATGGGGCGTATTCTCCGCGACTAGCGTTGCTGGGGCACAAACGGCCGCATCAAAACTATCACTACAAGCCAAAGTAAAAGAACAATCTTCGCAAGAGGCTAAACGCTTTTGGGTCTACAGACCACCCCTCAAAACCACGCAAGAAGCACAAGTCAAAGCGGCGGAATTAAAAGCTTTAGGTGTTCAGGATTTATTTGTAGTGCAAGAACCTAAATGGCGTAATGCCATATCATTTGGTGTATTTGAAGACGAGCAGCTCGCAATTAAGCTAATGAACGAACTAAAAGCTAAAGGCGTCCGAGAGGTTGTTAAAGCCTTACGCAATCAAGGTAAAGGCCATTTCAGCCTACTATTTAACAACTTAACAGCAGCTAAAGTAGCCGAAATCCAGTTATTAAAGTCGGATTTTCCTGAAGCGGATTTAAAATCAGCTGCTTGCAACTAAGTTTTTGCAGCACTAAGCTTTGACAGCTAAGTCCTCAAGGAGTTTTGCTGCTTAAGGAAACAACTTACCTGGATTCAGAATGTTATTTGGGTCAAAGGTAAGTTTTACCGCTTTCATTAAATTAATAGTCGTTTCATCAATCTCGCGTGAGATAAACGGGCGTTTAGCCATGCCAACGCCATGCTCGCCTGAGAGCGTGCCTTGCAGTGAAAGCACTAAACTAAACACCTCGTCCAAACACTCATAAGCGCGTTTCATTTCATCTGCATTTTCTGGGTTTACCAATAAATTTACATGAATATTGCCATTGCCCGCATGCCCAAAATTGACGTTTGAAATTTTATATTGTGCGGCCAGTTCTTCTAAGCCCGTGAGTAATTCTGGCAAGTGAGAAACAGGTACAGCAATATCTTCGTTGATTTTTTTAGGCGCAATATCTTTGAGCAAAGGGGATAAAGCCTTGCGTGCAGCCCATAAGGCTTTGGTGTCTGTCGCTGGTTTAGCTTCAATCAAGCCATCTACTTGGCAGGCTAATAAAATCGCTTCGGTCGCTTCAATAATCTCTTGCTGCGCACCATCGACTTCTATCATCAAATAAGCGCGGGCATTTTCTGGCAATAGATTTTTATGGCGTCCACGGATTAAATTCAATGCGCCATTATCTAAAAACTCTAGAGCACTCGGCGTATAGGGCTGCGCCATAATCGCCGCAATGGCTTTTGCGCAACTGAACGTGTCGACAAACTCGGCTGTGATGCCGCCTGTATGTTTTGGCAACGGTGTGAGTTTGAGTGTCGCTTCTACAATTACCGCCAGTGTGCCTTCAGAACCCACTAGCAATCTGGTTAAATCATAACCCACCACGCCCTTGCTGGTGTAGCAGCCAGTTTTAATAATATCGCCATTGCCCGTAACGGCTTTTAATCCCAACACATGGTCACGCGCCACGCCGTATTTCACAGCATGCGGCCCTGCTGCACAAGTAGCAAGATTACCGCCAATGCTACAATAAGCCGCGCTAGAAGGGTCAGGTGGCCAAAAGAAACCTATATCTTTAATTGCATCCTGCAACTCTTGGTTTAATACGCCAGGTTCAACAATCGCCATGCGATTGTCCGGATCAACGCTGATAGTTTTATTCATGCGCTCTAGCGAAAGCGCAACACCGCCCGCTTCTGGCACGCTGCCGCCAGCAGTACCTGTACCACGTCCGCGCGGCACAACAGGTACTTTATACAGATTGCAAAGCTTAATCACAGCCTGCACTTCTTCAACATTGAGCGGAAAGACTACTGCAATAGGCGAATGAAAGATACGCGAATTATCATAAGCGTAAGCGTAGCAATCTACAGGGTCGGTAAAGAGCCTGTCGCTAGGTAAAAGCAGCGCTAGTTGCGCTATAAAAGCTGAGCTTGCGAGAATGTCAGGAGTTGGCATTGAGCAACGCTACCTTTTTTTGATGTAGAGGTCAGTAATCGTACCCTCTTTCATCTCGGCGGCGAAACAAACTGTTTCAGATAACGTTGGGTGCGCGTGAATCGTTAGACCCAAATCATGTGCATCTGCACCCATTTCAATCGCCAATACCGCCTCAGCTAATAACTCACCGGCATTCACACCCACAATACCTGCGCCAATCAATCGATGCGTGGTTTTATCAAATATCAATTTAGTGGCACCTTCAGTACGCGCTATTGATATTGCACGACCACTGGCCACCCATGGGAATGAAGCTTTCTCATACTCAATGCCTTTGGCTTTAGCTTCAATTTCAGTGATACCAGCCCAAGCGATTTCAGGATCAGTGTAAGCAACCGATGGAATTGCAAGTGCTTGAAATTCAACTTTATGTCCGGCAATCACTTCTGCGGCAACTTTGCCTTCATGCGTCGCTTTATGCGCTAACATTGGCTGACCAACGATATCGCCGATGGCAAAAATGTGCGGTACATTGGTGCGCATTTGTTTATCAACATTGATAAAGCCCCACTCGTTTACCGCTACGCCAGCCTTATCTGCGCCTATATTTTTGCCATTTGGACGACGACCGATAGAAACCAGCACGCGATCATATATTTGGGTTTCTTTAGGTGCTGCTTCGCCTTCAAAATCAACATGAATACCATCTTTTTGGGCTTCCATTTTTACGACTTTAGTCGACAGCATAATGCTTTCGAAGCGTTTTTCCATACGTTTTTGTAATGGGCGGACTAAGTCGCGATCACAGCCTTGAATCAGACCATCAGTAAACTCAACCACGCTGACCTTAGTGCCTAGCGCGTCATATACCGTGCCCATTTCCAAACCGATAATACCGCCACCAATGACTAACATGCGCTTTGGAACATCAGCCAGTGCCAATGCACCCGTAGAATCCATGATGCGCTCATCTTCCGGTGCGCCTGGGAATTTAGTGGCTTGCGAACCAGCCGCAATAATGGCGTTATCGAAGGAAACCGTTGTGATTTTTCCATCAGCAGCCGTTACCGCAATTTGATTTGAGCCTGTAAACTGGCCAATGCCCTGCACGACCGTCACTGCGCGTTGCTTTGCCATTGCCGCCAAACCGCCAGTCAGCTTGCCAACCACATCATTGGCTTTCCAATTGCGTAGCTGCTCTAAATCAATATTGGGCGCGCTAAAACTTACACCGTGATGCGCGGTTTCTTCAGCTTCTGTGATGACTTTTGCAGTGTGCAATAAGGCTTTAGATGGAATGCAGCCAACATTAAGACAAACGCCGCCTAATGTTGAATAACGCTCGATTAAGACTACTTTTTTGCCTAAATCCGCAGCGCGAAAAGCAGCGGTATAGCCGCCAGGGCCAGAACCCAACACGACCACTTCAGCATGCAAGTCGGATTGCGGTATTGCTTGAGACGCACTAGCGCTAGTAGTTACAGCAGCTTCAGCCACGGCTTGCGGTGCCTGAACAGGTACTGTTTGAGCCGTAGCCGCTTGAACTGGCGCACTAACAATTGCGGCATTCGCTTCCACCAACAGTATCAAGCTACCTTTAGCGACTTTATCACCCACTTTAACTTTAACCTCTGTGACAGTGCCGGCAACAGATGATGGAATATCCATTGATGCTTTGTCTGATTCCACAGTAATCAATGAGTCTTCAAGCGCAATCATATCGCCCACTTTAACTAATACTTCAATGACATCTACGCTATCAAAGTTACCAATATCTGGTACAAACACCTCTACGACATTACTCATGTGAACCCTTTACGAAAACTTTTGTTATATCTTGTAATTTTATCATCAAACAACACGTTTCTACCCTGAAAATTGGCTATTCAGTAGTATGATTTATGCATTAAAAAATTAAGTCGCGTAGGCAAACCGATTTTCAAAAAACAGGGATTTTTCATGTCATTGCTTAAAGCCGCCGTACAGTTCTTCAAGATCATTTTTGCCAAATTGTGGCAGCTAATAACTTTGGTACTCAGATTTACATTTGGCTCAATGAACTACCAAGCACCGACGTGGATGAAATGGTGCGGTGGCAAACTCACAATTGCGGCCACGGCTATTCAACAAAAACCTGTTAAAAGTTTAGGTATTATTGCTTTGCTTGCCGTATTAGGTGCGGGCAGCTGGCAAGGTTGGGTATGGTATCAAACGCGACCTAAACCTGTGACGGTAAAAGTAACAGTGAAAGCACCCGAAAGAACGCAGATAGAAGACAAGCTACCGCCAAATCCGCTTTCAGTGAGTTTTGATAGCTCTGTTGCGCCGATTGAACTCATAGGAAAGACCACCAATACGGGCATTAACGTAATGCCTAAAATTGAAGGTGAGTGGAAATGGGTCGCGGAAAATGAATTAAGGTTTCAGCCAAAAATGGATTGGCCTGTGGGCGAGGTGTATCACGTGAGCTTTAATGCTAAAGCGTTCACACCCAAAATTTCGCTGGATCAATGGGATTTCGAGTTTTCTGCGCCTAAATTGATGGCCTACATTGGCAAGGGTGAGTTTTACCAAGACCCGATCAACCCCGCAATGAAAAAAGTAGTGGTGAGCCTGAGTTTTAGCCATCCGATAGATACCGTCAAATTAGAAAAAAGCATCAAGCTCAAAATGCGCGGTGCTAAAACCAACTTACTAAGCTTTAGTGCTGACACGATTCCGTTTGTAGTGAGCTATGATAAATTTAAGCTCAATGCCTACATTCACTCTGTGCCTCTCGGCATTCCTACCGATGATAGCGTAATGGAAGTGGCGATTGATAGCGGGTTAAAAGCTGCGACTGGCGGCAAGCCATTCGAAACACCTTTAACGCAAAGCGTGAATATCCCAGGCTTGAATAGCCTGCTTATCAACGAGGTAAGCCCAATTGTAGTTTCAAATGCGCAAAATGAACCTGAGCAAATCTTATCGCTCAACGCATCAGCCGCAGTCAATGAAAAAGAGATCGCGGCACATATTAAAGCGTGGATATTGCCGCGCAATAAACTCAGCAGCACACAAGCAGAATTAAAATCGCCTTACCGCTGGGGCAATACTCAAGAGATGACATCCGCAGTACTGGCTGCTTCAACACCACTCGCCCTAGAGGCGATTCCCTCGGAACTTGAGAATGTTGAAACACATTCATTTAAATACAAAGCCAATGTCGCCAGCTACATTTATGTGCAAATCGACAAAGGTTTAAAATCATTCGGCGGCTACCAGTTAGGCAAGATCGATTCACGCATCATGCAAGTGCCGCCGTTTCCAGCTGAAGTTAAAATTCTAAGCCAAGGCTCATTATTAGCCTTAAGCGGAGAACGAAAAGTAGCGGTGTTAGTGCGCGATTTACCCGGCCTGCAAATGGAAGTTGGCCGGATTCTACCAAGCCAGTTACAACACCTTATTTCTCAAACTAACGGTAGATTTTCTGACGCAAACTTTAACTATGGCACTATCGATGCCGACAATTTAAGTGAACGCTTTGAAAAGAATATTCCGTTACGACTAACGTCTGGTAAGGCGCATTACGAAGCCCTTGATTTAAGTGAATACCTAAGCAAAGGGGAAGGCTTAAGTAATAGTCAGGACAAGCGCGGCGTGTTTTTACTCACGATGCGCGGCTATAAGCCGACTAAAACCGTGGCAGGCAATAATGCCGATGTAAATACAAATGAAGAAACTGCAGATAACAACGAAAACAATGCTTCCTCTACACAAAACCCGGAACAATTCGTTGATAAACGACTCATTTTAGTCACAGACTTAGGCTTGCTTGCAAAAAAAGAACTGGATGGCAGCCAAGTTGTATATGTGCAGTCTATCCATACCGGATTACCTGTCGCTGGCGCTACGGTTGAAGTCATGGCAAAAAATGGTCAGGCGATATTCAGTCAAACGTCAGATGCGAATGGTCGCGTAAAATTCGCCAAGTTAGATGGTTTAAAACGCGAGCGTTCAGCCATTTTATACCTCGTGAAAAAATCCGGGGATTTAAGCTTTTTACCAATTAACCACTACGACAGAAACTTAGACTACTCACGCTTTGATACTGGCGGCGTAGCAAATGCAGCGAGTTCGGATAGCCTAAATGCCTATTTATTCTCAGATCGCGGCATCTATCGCCCTGGCGACACCATGCACATTGGCATGATTGTGAAAACTGCCACTTGGGCGAAAGCTCTGGATGGCTTGCCCTTAGAAGCGGAAGTGCTGGACGCACGCGGCTTAACTGTAAAAAAACAAACCGTACGACTTGGCGCGGGTGGCTTTAACGAGTTGGAGTATAAAACCTTAGAAACCGCGCCCACTGGTACTTACACGGTAAATTTATACTCAGTCAAAGATAACAACGCTTATCAACAACTAGGCTCGGTAGCGGTAAAAGTGCAGGAATTTTTACCAGATCGCATGAAGGTAAAAGCGCTGTTTGCAAAAGACACCACGCTGTACCCAGAAAATACTGAAGGCTGGCTCAACCCTAAAGATCTGAAAGCCAACATTAACGTGCAGAATTTATTTGGTACCGCGGCAGAAAATCGTCGCGTAACGGCAACGCTGACCTTAAGCCCAGCCTACCCTGCATTTGCGCAATACAAAGACTTTGCATTTTATGACCCTCTACGCGCAAAAGAAGGTTATAGCGAAAAGTTAAGCGATGAAACCAGCAATGCACAAGGTATTGCTGAGTTTAAATTGGGCTTGGAAAAATATACCAAAGCCACTTATCGGCTGAATATCGTCGCACAGGCTTATGAAGCGGGCGGTGGCCGTAGTGTTTCAGCAGAAGCCGCAACACTAATCTCTGAACAACCTTATCTGATTGGCTTTAAAGCTGACGGCGATTTAAATTATGTCTCTAAAGCCAGCAAACGAGACGTTAACCTGATCGCAGTCAATTCAACCCTGCAGAAAGTCGCGGCAGATGGTCTGAGCTTAAATCTCATTGAACGAAAATATGTATCCGTACTCACCAAACAAGGTCGCGGCACGTTTAAATATGAATCACGTAAAAAAGAGGTGCTGGTCAAAACACCGCCGTACAGCATAAAGGCTATAGGCAATAGCTTAGCGCTTGCCACCGAGGTGCCGGGCGACTTTTCTTACGTGCTTAAAAACAAAGTAGGCTTAGAGCTAAACCGCGTGGAATATAGCGTAGCGGGCTTAGGCAATGTTAGCCGATCACTGGAAAGAAACGCAGAACTTCAACTGGTATTAGACAAAAAAGATTATGTACCAGGCCAAGACATTAGTGTGAGCATACGCGCGCCTTACATTGGCGCAGGGCTGATTACGATTGAGCGCGATAAAGTCTATGCGCAACAATGGTTCAAGGTAGATACGCAAGCTTCTGTGCAAAAAATCAAACTGCCAGCAGATTTTGAAGGCAATGGTTATGTCAGCGTGCAATTTGTGCGCGACCCAAGCTCAGATGAAATCTTCACCAGCCCGTTATCTTATGGCGTAGTCCCTTTTGCTACCAGCTTGGCACAACGGACGAATGTGCTTAAACTCACTAGCCCCAGTCTAATCAAACCAGGCCAAGTGCTTAAAATGAAGCTGGAAGCAGCTAAATCAGGCCGTGCAGTTGTGTTTGCAGTAGATGAAGGTATCTTACAAGTGACAAGGTATAAAAACCCTGATGCTTTAGGTTACTTCTTCCAAAAACGACAATTAGAAGTTTCAACTTCGCAAATTCTTGATTTGATATTGCCTGAGTTCACAAAAATCATGTCAGCCGCCGCGCCAGGTGGCGATGCAGATGGTGCATTAGGCAAACATCTCAATCCGTTTAAACGTAAAACCGACAAACCAGCCGTATATTGGTCTGGCATTGTCGATGTTGCAGGCTCAAAAGAGTTTGAATATACCGTGCCAGATACGTTTAACGGCAAAATGCGCCTCATTGCAGTGATGGTGAACGATGCCGGCATAGGCATTGCCACTGGAGATGCCACAGTGCGCGGCGACTTTGTATTGTCACCCAACGCGCCGCTAACAGTCACCCCAGGCGATACGTTTGATGTAAGCGTGGGCGTGGCGAACAATGTAAAAGGCTCTGGTAAAGATGCCGTTGTGACGCTTAATCTAGCGGCCTCACCAACGTTTGAATTAATTGGCTCGGCCAAACAAACGCTCAAAATCAGTGAGATGCACGAAGGTTCTGCACTTTATAAGCTTAAAGTGCGTGATGGCATCGCCGCTAAATTAGGTTCTGCACGACTAGCGTTTGTAGCAAGCATTGGCGAGAAGTCGGCCAAGTTAGGGGCGGAGATCAGCGTACGTCCTGCGACACCGCATCTCACCATCGTACAAACGGGTAGCTTTAATGGTGATACGCAAATCATCGTTAAGCGTGACATGTTTGCCGAGTATCGCAAGCAACAAGCCAGCATTTCGCCACTACCATTAGTGGCGGCTGGCGGCCTGCTGGATTACTTAAGCAACTACGAGCACAGCTGTACCGAGCAGTTAGTTAGCCAGGTCATGCCAATTATTGTGCTTAAAAAACGTCCTGAATTACTTGCCAGCATTGGTAGCGATAAAAATAGTACGAGTAAAAAAGCTAACTTCGACAACGCATTAAGCGTATTACGTTCACGCCAAAATGCTGAAGGTGGCTTTGGCTTATGGGATGCCAGCGTGCAAGCAGACGAGTTTGCCAGCGTGTACGCCGTACATATGTTGCTAGAAGCACGCGACCACGCAAACGTAGGCGAGGCGATTCCTGCTGACATGCTGAAACGCGGCTTGGACTATTTGCAAACCTTAGCCGCAAGTCCTGCTAACAACCTAAACGATGTCCGTGTACGTGCTTATGCAACCTACCTGCTTACTCGCGAAGGCACAGTCACCACGCCACTGCTTGCAAGCTTACGCAGTACATTAGATGCAAAAGTGTTAACGGATGCTAGCTTTAAAGAATGGCGCTCAGATTTAACCGCTGCATACTTAGCCGCAAGCTACCAATTATTGCAACAACACCCCTTAGCCAATGAACTCATCACCAAGCCCATTAAGTTACTTGGTGCAAACAAGCAAAGCGCTATTTATGGTCATTATTACGATGATGTTGTACGCAATGCGCAAACGCTCTACCTAATTTCACGACACTTTCCAGATCGCGTAAAAGACATCACAGCGACAGTTTTAAACAACATCATGCAGCCGATTTCTGCTGGTCGTTATAACACATTGTCATCGTCTTATGCGCTATTAGGCTTTGATGCTTATGCAAATGTCGCTGGTGCTAAAACTGTCGCACAGATGAGTATCAGCAGTATTGATAAACAAGGCAAAATCACTGCACTTAAATTGCCAGAAAATATGATGCCAGTAGTGAACTTTTCGCCTAATACTGCACGTTTAAAACTGCAAGGTCCTAGTGGGATACCGCTATTTTATGCTGTGACAGAATCAGGCTTTGATGTAAAAGCCCCTGTAACCGCGTTAAAACAAGGGATGGAAATTATCCGTGAATATGCTGACGATAAAGGCGTAGCGCTTAAATCAGTCACGATGGGTGATGAAATCACGGTGCATATCAAAATACGTTCTCTAGACGGCAACGTCGATGATGTGGCGATTGTCGATCTATTACCTGGCGGTTTTGAACCAGTATTGCAAGCTGCAGTAAAGGAAACTGATACCTCTATTGCACAAGCCGGCGAAGCTGGTGATGGCAGCGAGGAGGCAGCACAAACGTCAAGTTGGACAAGCCCACTTGGAATAGGTGGCGGATGGCAACCTAGCTATGCCGACATTCTTGAAGATCGCATAGTATTTTACGGTGCGGTGACAAATACCATTACCGAATTTACCTACAAAATCAAAGCAACGAACAGCGGACAATTTGTCGTGCCACCAGCGTATGCGGAGTCTATGTATAACCGTTTACTACAGGCGCGTTCATTACCCGCTAGCATTGTTGTGGGGCGTGCTGGTAAATAGGTAGTAGAAACGAATTGATTGGAACACTCAAATGGGGATTAGCTTATATTAAGCCGAAATCTAGCTTAATGATAAAAAC
>CAINWC010000106.1 GCA_903854305.1 uncultured Pseudomonadota bacterium
ATGATTCTTAACAGGGGTAATTTTACTGGGATGAGGCGAATTTTCTTTGTGTGGTTGCTACATAATACCGTTCTTTTGGCTAAGCAAAAGAAAGAAACTCGCCAGTCGCGCGAGAGCGACCACTTACAAAAGCACAATCACCTTGTAACAAAATCCATAACAGGCTTGTTTCCTCGCTCTGCATTACAATGCAAGCATGCCGTAACAAGGTTATCAAATGAATTGTCACCACCTTTTGAAACAGGTTGAATATGGTCTAGCGTTGCACTAAATCTTGTCAGTTGCTTTTGACAATAATGGCATCTGTATCCATCCCTTTCAAAAACTTTACAGCGATTCTCTTGGAAGTTATAAAAATCTAACTCCTTATGGACATTGATATTTTCAACTTGAACCGACAACTGCTTCTCCATCAAAGCCTTACATCCTGCAATTTCATCAGGAATTGATACTTTGTAAAGCGTGCCATCTCTATTTGTATCGCCAACTACCGAAATAACATTTTTTTCTTTTAAAGAATCGAGCGTTTTCTTAACTACTCCATAACTTAAATCATCAGATTGACCACTAGCCGACTTAGCAATAGTGCTCAAACCCCTTGTACTTGCCCGAACAAATTGTTCACCAGTTTTAACAATAGAATTGTTAAAAAGATACCAATAAATGGCTATTTCGTATGGTGTAAGAATTGGATGAAGAAAGTCTATTATTGCACTAACAATAGCCGGTAACTCCAAAGCATTGTAGTTTTTTGAAAATTGAAGAGCCTCAATGTCCCCGGTGTCGCTTTCAAGCTGGTCAAGTAGCACTCTTATTTGTTCGATTTTTTGGTTCATGCTTGAAATCCCTCTAGATTCCTAAAATAAAAAAACCATTATGTTAATTTGCTAGTTTCCAATGCACCATCTGCTCCGCTCTTAACGGCACCAGCACATCACCTTCATAGGGCAAACTTCCCGGCACTTTCCAGCTCTCTTTGACCAATGTAATTAGCTCAGTATTACGCGGCAATCCATAAAAATCCGCCCCGTAAAAACTGGCAAAACCTTCCAACTTATCTAACGCCTTAGCCGCTTCAAACGCTTCCGCATACAACTCCATGGCCGTACGCGCCGTGTAAATGCCCGCGCAGCCGCAAGCAGCCTCCTTGGCATGCATAGCATGCGGCGCGCTATCTGTACCCAAGAAAAATTTAGGGTTGCCCGAAACAGCGGCTTTAACCAAAGTCAGGCGATGTTCTTCACGTTTCAGGATAGGCAAACAATAGTGATGCGGCTGAATACCACCTTTAAACATATCATTGCGGTTCATCAATAAATGATGCGCTGTAATAGTTGCAGCCACATTACTCGGCGCTTCTGTGACAAAATCGGCGGCGTCTTTAGTGGTGATATGTTCGAATACCACTTTTAAAGCCGGGAATTTTTTGAGCAAAGGAATCATATTGCGCTCTATGAATACGCGCTCACGGTCGAATACATCGACATCCGCATCGGTGACTTCAGCATGGGCCAGCAAAGGCACGCCTAGTTTTTCCATTGCTGCTAATGCACTCGTGCATTTATCCAAACTGGTAACACCAGAATCAGAGTTAGTCGTTGCACCAACTGGGTAAAGCTTAACGCCGTGAATAATGCCGCTGGCTTTAGCCTGCGCAATATCGTCGGCTGACGTATTATCAGTGAGGTATAAAGTCATTAGCGGCTCAAAGTGCATGCCTTGTGGCAGCGCCTCTAAAATACGCTGACGATAGGCAATCGCCAATGCCGCTGTTGTGACAGGCGGGCGCAAATTAGGCATCACAATCGCACGTGCAAATTGCCTTGCAGTATCGGGTAACACAGCTTTTAAGGCCGCACCATCACGTAAATGTAAATGCCAGTCATCTGGACGGGCGATAGTCAAAGAGTGCGTATGAGTCATATTTAAATACTTTTAAAGATTATTTTTTAAAGTCAGTGCAAATTCGTAAAGAACATTTTTCTTTTCATTGGTGATTTCTGTCGCCAGTTTCACCGCTTGTTTAAGCGGCAAATCCCCCAACAATAATTTTAAAACACGTACGGTTTCTTCAGAGATTTCTTCGGCATCTTTGACTGCGGCAGCTTCAACGAGCAATACAAACTCGCCGCGCTGCTGGTTAGTATCAGCCTGCAACCAAGCTTCAGCATCTTGTAGCATGCAGCTATGAATCGTTTCAAAGGTTTTGGTGATTTCACGGGCAATAGTAATACGCCGCTCTGCACCTAACACATTAGCCATATCGACAATGCTTTCTATAATGCGGTGCGGTGCTTCATAAAATACTAGTGTGACAGTTTGTATTTTTAGCGTTTCTAAGGCTTTGCGGCGCGCCGAGCCGCTAGCTGGCAAAAAGCCGTGAAACAAAAAGCCATTTTGAGCAATGCCGCTGGCAGAAAGTGCAGCAATCACAGCACTCGCACCTGGAATCGGCACGACTTTTACGCCAGCTTTTCGCACAAAATCAACCACCACAGCACCTGGGTCGCTAATACCCGGCGTACCAGCATCTGTCACCAAGGCGATATTTTCACCCGCTTTTAATTGTAGCAATAGCTTTTCAGCCGATTGATGTTCGTTATGCTCATGCACTGCAATCAGTTTTTTACTAATGCCAAAGTGCGTCAACAAACCTGAGGTATGGCGTGTATCTTCAGCCGCAATGGCATCCACAGATTTTAACGTTTCTAAGGCACGCAAGGTCATATCGCTTAAATTACCGATTGGCGTTGCCACCACATATAATGTGCCGTAGTGATTGCTATTTAGTTTATTAGGACTTAATTTATTCATACTTGAAAGTTTAACGCCAAGCCGGCCTATCGCCTATGAAAATCAATCAAAAAAACGCTGGTTTAGAAGCAGAAAAATTAGCTGCAACTTATTTAACGAATCATGGCCTTAAAATAGTAGCGCAAAATTACCATTGCCGTTTTGGTGAAATTGATCTAATTATGAAAGACGGCAAAACGCTTGTATTTGTTGAAGTTAGATTGCGGACTAACAACAAGTTCGGTAGTGCCGCAGCCAGCATTACGCTGCAAAAACAGCAAAAAATTATTTTAACCGCACAAACATATCTTCAAGAATTTTCTAGGCAGCATGGCGATTGCCCATGTCGCTTTGATGCCATTTTGATGGACAAAGCCGACGCTAAACACATTGAATGGCTGCGTAATGCATTTGACGCATAAATGGCGTATCATTCGCAAAAAATAGAGGTTGTATTCAACATTAAGGAGTAACAGATGAACCGCATAGCCAAACTAATCTTATCTGCTGGTTTAATTGCTCAAATGACCGCTTGTGTACCGGTAGTCATTGGTGGTGCTGCTGCTGGCGGTGCAATGGCAGCCGACAGACGCACTTCTGGCATTTATGTAGAAGATGAAAATATCGAACTTAAAGCCGTTAAGAAATTGGAAAGTAACTTGGGTGAAGATGCCCATGTAAACGTCACCAGCTACAACCGTAACGTGCTACTCACTGGTGAAGTGCCCGATACTGCAGCCAAAGTAAAAGCGGACGGCTTGACTAAAGAAATAACCAACACACGCTCTATTACCAATGAAATTGCCGTAGGACCAAAATCATCTATCGGCTCACGTAGCAATGACACTTATTTAACTTCTAAGGTTAAAACTAAATTTGTGACTGAAAATAAATTCGCTGCAAATCTCGTTAAAGTCGTCACTGAAAATAGTGTGGTGTATTTAATGGGCATTGTGACCCAAGCAGAAGCTGATGCCGCCGTGGAAATTGCTCGTAACACAGATGGCGTGACCAAGGTAGTTAAAGTATTTGAATACTTGCCTTAAGCTTTCAATCGCTCACCTTTACAATCCGCAATCAAGCTTAACTCAATATAATTAACACGGTAACTAAATTAAGATGAATACAGAACAAACCGCAGCAAAAATACAAGGCGAAGTCATCATTGAAGGCAACACGCGTGAAGGTAAACCTTTTCGCCCAAGCGACTGGGTAGACCGGATGTGCAGCACATATGCCACTTTTGGTGAAGATCGTAAACTGAAATATTCACCTTACTTAAAACCTAAAGTAGTGAATGGCATACGCTGCTTAGCTGTAGATTTGAAGCTAAAAACAGTAAACCCTGAAGGCTATGCACAATTAATGCACTTTGCTGATGAGAATAATCTCAATGTACTTGATGATGCCGGCGTTAGCATCGCTGTGCCTCACTAACTTTTGATTTTAACTAAAGGTCTGGTCAAAACAAACCTAATTAAGGTTTGTTTTGACCAATCAATGTTTCGACATACTGCTTGGTAATTAAACCGCGCTTGATTTTCACCAGCTCACCTTTGGGATTGTAAATAAAAGTAGTCGGCAACACATCGGCTGACCCTATTTGCGCGGTCACAGCATCATTACCCAGTACAATCGGATACGACATCAGCATATCGTCCACATACGTTCCAACCTCTTTAACACTTGCGTAGTCAAACACTACACCGAAAACCATCAGGTCTTTATTTTTATGGCGGTCATATAAATTAACTAAATCCGGCACTTCTTCTAAACAAGGCGGACACCAAGTTGCCCAATAGTTCACCAGCACCCACTTACCTTTGTAATTTGATAATTGATGTTGGACACCAGTAGTATCCTTCAACATAAATTTACTACTAACATGCGTTTCCGCAAAAGAAAAATGGCTTGAGGTTAGTAACATCAAGCTTAATATCAATGAAAATAATCTCATAAACGTTTTGCTAACAATTAAATTGAAAAAATTGGCAAGGCAATAGCAATTGAATTTATGCTAAGGTGTTGTAACAAATAACTTATTTTCATTCCCAATCCCCTTCATATTTGCTAGTGTTAATAGTAACAATACCATACAATCATGTAACCACTTTAAAGCAACTAAAAAGTTAAAAATGGCGTTAAACCTCAACATACCCGCACTTAAAGATAATCCGATTATCATTGCAGAGACGCGCCCACAAAAAATCAGTAAAGCGCTAGAGGCGCTGCATTCTGAGAACCCGCTCGATATTGCATCTCACTTGCAGAGTGAGCTAGAAATCCTGAACCGTCAAAAAATTTCTGCTGGCACTAGAATGCAAACGCTGGACACTTACAGACCGTTGCTAATTAGCACTGCGCAAGCACTTGCCGAAAACTATAGCAACGCCAGCTTACCTTTACACGATAAAGCCAAATTGGCAGCCACTGCGGCGGAATCACTTTGGCTTGAACTGGGTTATGGCTATAAACTCGCTCTGATTGACTTGCAAAATCAATTAATTAAATTAAGTGCTGACAAAAACGCTGCTCATGCTATACAACACGCTATGCACGCCGTGGCTGAACATGCATTAGTGTGTTACCAAACTTATGTTTCACCACCAGATCATATTTGGGGCGATTTACATCAACTATACTTTTGTGCTGTCCAATTGGGGATACAAAATATAGGTGTTAAAAATGCCAATATGGCTGCAGAAAAAATAGGCTTAAGCGCGACAGCAAGTCTTGTCATTTCAATTGAAAACACCTACAAACATGCCTTACTGATGTCGCTGGCAGACCCGCAACACCTATCGCAAAAAGACATCCGGTTGATTGCTGAATACTTAGCTTACCATGTTAAAAATGCTCAGATTTCAGCGGTAACGCCGCTAGAAATAACTGCAGGTGCATTTATTATCAGTCTTAAGTCAAACGACCCACCAGTACCCTACAGTAAGCAAAAAGAAGCACCAGATCCAACCACTGACATCTTGCTGCAAACAATGGATCTAGTTCGGGCCATTCATCAAGAC
>CAINWC010000107.1 GCA_903854305.1 uncultured Pseudomonadota bacterium
ATCTGATGCCTCTCATTTAACTTCCTTTTAGTGATTTCAGACATTATCAACTGTCTACTAAATCGGGGGAAGTCCAATTAAATGCAGTGACGACCTGTCTCGTCGGCATCAGCATCGGCATTGCCATCTATCCTGACAATGGCTCTGAGATAGATATGTTGATGAATGCAGCAGATAGCGCGATGTATGACAGTAAAGTAGCGGGTAAAAATACTTATACCTTTTCAACCCTGCAAAACGAAGCTGCGTCAAATGCACCCTGGATAAGCTTAGATGCAATCCCGCAACTCGGTGTGGCAATCATAGACGAGCAGCATCACGATGTCGTCAGCATGTTGAATGTGATGAATGATGCCATAAAACACAAAGAGCCTACTGAACGGTTAACACAATTACTGGATGAGTTAATCCGCCTCACTGATGAACACTTTAAGACTGAAGAGCGGTTAATGTGTGAATATGGCTACCTTGGTGAGATTGAGCATAAAAACATACATGAGCATTTACTGCATGAAGTCAATTACCTAAATACACAGTTTATGCAAGGCGGGGAGTTGGTGTTTCTACAAAAGTTAAAAGACTGGTTTGCTATCCACATTACAAGTTCAGATAAGCCATTAGCTGATTTTATTCTGCAAGAAGATGCCAAGTAAATGCTTGGTATCCATTATCACATCAACATGTATGGAAGGCTCGCTTAGGGGATCTTTTCAGTCACAAAATTAGGATATCAAACGTCTCCAAAGCGTCGCAACTTGCCCTATGATAGCTAAATTGGCCTGCCACAAAGCTGCTGTTAAAAATGTGCATAGCCTAAATGGATGGTAAGTTCCCATGCGAATCACTGGTAAGTTGGTATGATCATATGCAAATGAGAGTCTGGCGGCTAGAAAATATGAATAGTGCAATAAATAGTCCTGTTATTTTTCATCAAATGGTCATCAATTTGTCACAATTGGCGCATAACATCAAATGCAAATTAAAAAAGAAAAGTCTATGCGTTTAACTTTCCCGCCTTTGAAACTACTTAACCGTGACACCAGTATTTTGGCCTTTAACGCACGCGTATTGAGTCTTGCGCAAAATCCAGACTATCCGCTACTTGAGCGTTTACGTTTTCTTTGTATTGTCTCGTCAAATTTAGATGAATTTTTTGAAGTTCGCGCTGCGCCGCATGTCGATGCCATGCGTGACGATCAGCAACAAAGTGATATTAATGTGCAAAGTTATCAAATGATTTCTGAAGTTGCACATGCGCTGGTTGAGAAGCAATACGAAATCTTTAATACAGAGTTAATGCCTGCGCTTGCCGCACAAGGCGTACATTTAGTGTCGCACGGTGATCGTACTCCTGAGCAGCGACGTTGGGTGGCGCGATATTTTGAAACAAATGTCCGTCCGTTACTGGTGCCCGTTGCGCTAGATCCATCACATCCTTTTCCGCAAGCCGCTAACAAATCGCTTAATTTTATCGTTTCACTGAGCGGCCACGACGCGTTTGGCCGTAGCAATAATATTGCGATTGTGCGCGTGCCACGGGCATTACCTCGCTTAATTAAATTACCAAAGAACCTGAGCGATAAACAACAGAAATTTGTGTCGTTATCGAGTGTAATTCGCTCCCATTTAGCCAGTTTATTTGCCGGGCGAGAAGTGCTTAGTTTCTCTCAATTCAGGGTGACACGTCACTCTGATTTAGCTGTGGACGAGGACGATGTTAAGAATCTGCGTACAGCTTTGCGCAAAGGACTGGTGCAGCGTAACTTTGGTGATGCGGTTCGCTTAGAAGTGTCGCATGCTTGCGATGAAAAACTTGCTAAATTTTTATTACAGCAGTTCGATTTACCAAAACAGTCACTTTATCGTGTCAATGGTCTTGTGAATTTGGCGCGCTTGATGCAATTAGCTGACTTGGCTGATGGTAATCATCTTAAATTCAAGCCTTTTGAGCCTAAAGTCAGTCAGCAATTAGTGCCGAACCAATCTTTTTTTACGCAACTAAAACAGCGTGATATTTTAATTCATCAGCCTTACGAGAGCTTTGAATCTGTCATCGATTTTTTACGTGAAGCGGTGAATGACCCTGATGTATTATCAATTCAGCAGACTATTTACCGCACAGGCTCTGACCCGCGGATGTTGAAATTACTACAAGAAGCGGTGCGACGTGGTAAAGAGGTGATGGCGGTAGTTGAGCTTAAAGCAAGGTTCGATGAAGAAGCTAATATCAATTGGGCTGAAGATTTAGAGTCTGTCGGCGCGCAAGTGGTGTATGGCATTGTGGGATTGAAAACGCATGCAAAAATGTTGCTGGTGATGCGCCGTGAAGGTGCTAGCCTAAAATATTATGGTCACGTTTCTACGGGTAATTACAATCCTAGAACAGCGCGTATGTATACCGATGTCAGTATGCTCACGGCTGATACACAGATTACCCGCGATATGGAGCATTTATTCAGGCACATTGCCAGCCAGGTTAAATTGCCACGCATGCAAAAGTTGTTGGTTGCACCATTTAATTTGCATCGACAAATGATCGCTAAAATTAGAAGCGCAGAGCTTGCTGCTAAGGTTGGTAAGCCAGCAAAAATAATCTTAAAAATGAATGCGCTTACTGATGAAGCTTTAGTGCTTGCTTTAGTTAAGGCTGGCAGGGCTGGCGTTGAGGTTGATTTAATTCTTCGTGGTGCGTGCATATTGCCTGTTGATGCGCCGGGCTTGGACGGTCGCATTCGTGTACGTTCGATTATTGGACGTTTGCTAGAGCATTCCCGCATCTTTTATTTCAAAATAGATAATGTTGAAAATATGTGGCTTGCCAGTGCCGATTGGATGAACAGAAACATGATGCGCCGCGTTGAAATTGCGTGGCCGATTATTGATGAGAAGAATCGTGCGCGTATTTTGCAAGAATGCTGCCAAATGAGTTTGGACGATAATCAAGATGCCTGGCTGCTGACTGTAGATGGCGTTTACGTGCCATGTATACAGCGCTTACCTACGTCTAAGGTTAAAGGCGCTGATCGAGTACAAGCCTTTAGTGCGCAACAGTACCTTATCCAAAAATATGCTGATTAAACGACAGGGGTAGAAATTTATGGCAAATCTAATTCTATGGCGACACGCAGAAGCTGAAGTGCAAAGCGAGAGCGGGGTAGATGCAGATAGAGCATTAACCAAGCATGGCCGTAAAGATGCCGCTAAGATGGCTGAATGGCTTAATCAGTATTTACCAAAAAATACTGAGATACTATGCAGCCCTGCAAGACGCTGTTTAGAAACGGCTGCGGCTTTGCAGCAACTCAATAAAACTAAAGCTAAGCGCGAAGTGAAAATAGTTGATTTTTTGAGTATAGATAGCTCAGTGAATGAGATTGCCAAGCAAGTGAGTAACGACGATACAAGTAAAACGATTTTGATTATTGGGCATCAACCCAATTTGGGTTTATTGATTGCTAAGCTACTCGGCATGAAAGACAGCGCGTTGGTCGTGAAAAAAGGCGCAGTGTGGTGGCTGCGCCAGCGCTATTTACCTAATTTGGCTGGAGGGGCAACGCAAACTTATTTATATACGGTGCAACATCCAGCTTTATAGTTAGACGTGTAGTCTAAACTAGCAAATAAATCTATTTCGGTTTACTTTTTATTGGGTCTACCAGTTTTAATCGTAGGCACTTTAATCATCGCGGCTTTTAAAGCTGCATCAGTCATTGCAGTGAGTTGCATGATGCCCGCGCGTAATAATTCACTTTTTTTCGCAGGCTTACCAAGTTTAATTAAACGCTCTTTTAATACGGCTAATTGGGCGTATTCAACTTTAGGCATCGTGAAGCTATCACGCTCCATTTTTAATTTAGGCGCTTTTTCTACTTTAGCTGGCTTAGCTTTTACGGCAACAGCTTTAACTGCTTTTTTTGGTGCTGATTTAGTTAAGACTGCTGCACTTGCAGGTTTGGTAATGGCAGGTTTAGCTGCAATAGCTGACTTTGTGACTACTGCTTTAGTTGCTGGTTTAGTGGCAGCGGGCTTGCTTACTACAGCCTTGGCTGGCACAGCGGCTTTAGCTGGCGCAGCTAATGCGGCAGCTTGTACTGGATTGATTTTTGACATAAGAAACTCCTTAATAAACGGTGTAAACAGTTTATACCGTTTATTTTAAATTGCAATACTGTTTTTTATGATTTATTACGTTAAGAAACAGTCACATCGAACAGCCAAATGGTTTTTTGCCAAACCAGTTTTTCTTCACCTAGTAAGTAATACGATTGTGGATATTTTTCAGGCCACGACTTTGGTAGCGATAACTGAATGGTATTGTGATGATAATGTAACTGAATACCGCGTAAGTTTGGCATGATGCGGGCATGGCATAAAATTACGGCTAAGCGTAAACATGCAAGTTGCATGACTAAGATGCGGTTAGAAAAATCGGCTTCTAAGCGCTTTAATTTTCCTCTGTGGCCTAGGATTAATAAGCTTAAGCAATGGAGTTCACTTTGTGCAAAGCCTTGCGGCTCAGCGTGTTCAAGTATGTAGGCACCGTGTAAATTTACATCAATAGGGGAAACCATGCCACCAACTTCATGCAATAAGCTCGCCCAATGTAATTTACGTGCGTGTGCTTGTTGCTCACCTGGTGCAAATTGAATATCTTCACTTATTTTTTCAAATAATTTTCCAGCAACTTCTGCCACGGTAGCTGCGTGTGTTTCATCAACATCAAACTTGCGTGCTAAGCGCTGTACTGAGGCATTTCTTAAATCGACCATTTCATGATCACGCGCCAGCATGTCGTACAGCAAACCGTGTCTTAGCGCGCCTTTTGCAACATTCAATGTTTCAATTTTTAAGAAATCAAATGCGCCCAGCATGATGGATAAACCACCCGCAATCACGGCTTTACGTTCTTCTTTTAGTCCAAGTAAGCGTAATTTGTCGGTATGTTTGGCACGTAATAACTCGTCGCGCAGCCATATCAGGCCTTCTTTTGTGATGGTATCTACTGGTCTGCCGTATTGTACTAAAACATCGGCGATTGCGCCTACGGTGCCAGATGCGCCATAAGCCACATCCCAATGTTTATGGCTAAAATTAACACCTAAAGTATCAAAAATAGATTCAGCGGCAATCTCGGCGCGAGTAAACGCATTTTCAGTTAAATCGCCTGTACCAAAATGTTTAAGTGACCAGGCAACCGAGCCCACATGTAAAGAGGCCGTATGCTGCGAGGTAAACCCTTGACCTAGAATGAACTCGGTAGAGCGTCCGCCAATGTCTATTACCAAGCGTCGCTCATTAGATTGCGGCAAAAACCGACTCACACCTTGATAAATTAGTCGTGCTTCTTCAACGCCAGAAATTACTTCCACATCAAAGCCCAGCGCTTTTTTAGCAAGTTTGATAAATACGTCGCGATTGTTTGCTTCGCGTAAGGTTTGTGTCGCTACTGCACGTACATGGGAAGCCTCAAACCCTTGTAAACGTTCACCGAACCTCGCTAGGCAACGTAGGCCACGTTCAATTGCTTCAGATGTTAAATTGCGATCTTCATCTAAATCACCGCCTTGTCTAACGGCTTCTTTCAAATATTCAACACGCTGAATATGACCGCTATCCAAGCGGCCAATTTCAAGTCTGAAACTGTTAGAACCTAAGTCAATTGCGGCTAGTAAAGCTTTATCTACTGGGTTTTTACTAGTGGTGTTTGTGTCGTATTCCATCATTTTTTGTGCGCACTTTTAACTGTTGCTTTTGAGTAAAACAATAATATTGTTTATTCTGTAATTATAGTTTGAAACTTTGATGAAAAAGCAAAAATAAAGTGAAACGTTGCACTAAGATTATTCATTTATAAAATCGTATTTGTATTCTATTTTTAAGCGATCACTTGAAAGTTCGATGCTTAAGCCACATTAACATTAAGTGTTTACAATTAACTCAGGATTTTAATATGGTAAAGCAAACCGATAAAAATAGCCCAGCACCAGAAAAAATGGCCTTTCAGGCCGAAGTTAAGCAGCTTTTACAGTTGATGATTCACTCTTTGTATAGTAACAAAGAGATTGTATTGCGCGAGTTGATTTCTAATGCCTCTGATGCAGCGGATAAATTACGTTTTGAAGCGCTGGCGAATGGCGCTTTGTACGAGAATGATAGCGAATTAAAGATTCGTGTTTCTTTTGATAAAGAAGCGCGTACGGTTTCAATTTCAGATAACGGCATTGGTATGAGCCGCGATGAGGTGATTGCTAACATCGGTACGATTGCAAAATCAGGCACTAAAGAGTTCTTTAATGCGCTTTCTGGCGATCAGGCGAAAGACGCTAATTTGATTGGTCAATTTGGCGTGGGGTTCTATTCTGCGTTCATTATTGCCGATAAAGTAACGCTGACCACGCGTCGTGCAGGCGCGATAGATGCCGTGCGTTGGGAGTCTACCGGTGAGGGTGACTTTACGCTGGAAGTGGCGGATAAAGACACTCGTGGCACAGAGGTTGTGCTGCATCTACGTGAGGGTGAAGACGAGTTTTTAAGCGACTGGAAGCTTAAAACCATTATTCGCAAGTATTCAGACCATATTACCTTGCCTATCGTAATGAAAAAAAGCGAGTGGAAAGATGGCGCTGAAGTGCCAACCGATGAAGATGAAACAGTCAATAAAGCTTCGGCTTTGTGGGCGCGCAATAAAAATGAGATTACTGAAGAAGAATATCAAGAGTTTTACAAACATGTTTCGCATGACTTTGAAAACCCATTGGCGTATTCGCATAGCCGTGTAGAAGGTAAGCAAGAATATATTTCTCTGCTTTATATTCCAAGCAAAGCGCCGTTTGACTTGTACGATCGCGAGCGCCGTCATGGCATTAAATTATATGTAAAACGTGTATTTATTATGGAAGATGCTGAAAAGTTGATGCCGCAATATCTACGCTTTGTCCGCGGTGTGATTGATACGTCTGATTTGCCGCTGAATGTTTCACGCGAGATCTTGCAATCTAGCCGTGATGTCGATGCGATTAAAGCGGGTTCTGTGAAAAAAGTGTTGAGTCTGTTAGAGGACATGGCAGAGAATAAGCCTGAAGACTACACAAAGTTCTATGCTGAATTTGGCCGTGTACTCAAAGAAGGCCCAGGCGAAGATTTTGCCAATAAAGACAAAATTGCTGGTTTATTAAGATTCGCCTCAACCAAGGCCGATAATGAGGTGCAAGAGGTTTCTTTCAAAGACTACGTAGCGCGTATGCAACCTGAGCAAGATGTGATTTATTACATTACCGCAGATAGTTTTGCTGCGGCGCAACACAGCCCGCATTTGGAGATTTTCCGCAAAAAAGGCATTGAAGTATTGTTAATGTCTGACCGCGTGGATGAATGGTTGCTAGGCAGTTTGACTGAGTTTGAAGGAAAAAAACTACAGTCTATCGCCAAAGGTGATTTGGATTTAGGCAAGCTCGAATCTGACACTGAAAAAGAAATCCACAAGAAAATTGAAGAGGAAGCTAAAACGCTGGTAGAACGAATCAAGCAAACTTTAGGTGATCAAGTGAAAGATGTGCGTGTGACGCATCGATTAACCGATTCGCCAGCTTGTTTGGTGAGTGATGCGCAAGATTTATCTGGCAACTTGGCGCGTATGCTAAAAGCGGCAGGTCAAAATGCGCCAGAAGCTAAGCCTATTTTAGAAATTAACCCTGCGCATAAACTGGTAAAACGTCTGGAAAATGAAGCTACAGATGCCGTGTTTAGTGATTTAGCGCTAGTGTTATTTGATCAGGCTTTGTTGGCTGAGGGCGGTACGTTAGATGACCCGGCAAGCTTTGTTAAGCGGATGAATAGCTTGATTAGTTAAGGTTTTTTTATTTAGATTGCGTTAAAAAGCTCACCTAGTGAAAGCTTGGTGGGCTTTTTCTATTTTACGATTGTTAATAGACCGCCATTCGTAAGGTGGTACATTATTTGCTAGAATAGAGGCTAAGATTATTAATTAATAGTTGTAAAAGATGCCAATGAAAACCTCTGCGAATAAACCTATGAAAACTGCAATCAAAACCTCTGTGAAAACAGACACTGAAGCATCAGTGAAAAAACCAAGCAAAACAGTGACCAAAGCCAAAGTTGGCATTGCTGCTGTAGAAAAGCCAAAGAAAACAAGCAAGTCTAAAGTGGGCGCTACGCCTAAGCTAAGCCCAATTGATCAGGCATTACAAAATCATTTAGTGTTTTCTACTTTCAAAACAAGCGATGCTGCAACACCAAGAGACTGGTACGATGCTGCGAGCTATACCGTGCGTGATCACGTGGTTGAGCGTTGGATTAAAACAGCAGAATCTTATTATCGCGATGATCCTAAACGTATTTACTATTTATCATTGGAGTTTTTAATCGGGCGTATGTTGAGCAATGCCGCACTAAACTTGGGCATTAAAGATGAGCTGAAAGATGGATTGGCTTCATTAGGCCGTGATTTAGAAAATACTGTGGAGATGGAAACCGATGCGGCCTTAGGGAATGGTGGTTTGG
The DNA here is from genome assembly GCA_903854305.1 of uncultured Pseudomonadota bacterium. Taxonomy (GTDB): domain Bacteria; phylum Pseudomonadota; class Gammaproteobacteria; order Burkholderiales; family Methylophilaceae; genus Methylotenera. The sequence goes on from CAINWC010000107.1 coordinate 8,521, forward strand.
GTCGCCTTGCTGCATGCTTCTTGGATTCAATGGCGACTATGGATATTCCTGCAGCCGGTTATGGCATACGTTATGAATACGGCATGTTTAAGCAGACCATAGAAAATGGTCAGCAGGTTGAAAACCCGGACAATTGGTTACGCTATGGCAATATTTGGGAGTTTCAGCGCCCAGAATCAACTTATAACATTAAGTTTCACGGTCATGTAGTGAAATACCCAACAGAAGATGGTGAATTTCAGCATTGGGTTGATGCCGAACATGTTGTAGCGATGGCTTATGATGTGCCTGTACCGGGTTATGGCACTGAAACTGTGAACACTTTGCGGTTATGGTCTGCGAAGGCTGCACGCGAGTTTGATTTGCGCCACTTTAATGACGGTAATTATGAACGTGCTGTAGAAGAGCGCAATGAAACTGAAAATATTTCTAAAGTTCTCTACCCAAATGATTCTTCTGTATTGGGCAAAGTGCTACGCTTAAAACAACAGTATTTCTTTGTATCAGCGTCTATTCAAGATATTTTGCGCCGCTTTCTAAGTGTCCATGAAATTAAAAAACAATCTGACTGGGACTTGTTGCCAGAAAAAATTGCGATTCAACTCAATGATACCCATCCCTCAATTGGCGTTGCTGAAATGATGTATCAACTGGTTGATAATCATCAATTACCATGGGCCAAGGCTTGGGCTTTAGTGGTTAAGATATTTGCTTATACTAACCACACGTTAATGCCAGAGGCTCTAGAAACATGGTCTGTAGAGCTGTTTGAGCGTTTGTTACCGCGCCATTTAGAGATTATTTATCAAATCAATAAAGAATTTTTAAACATGGTCAATCATCAGTTCCCAGGGGAAACGGATTTACTAACCCGCGTATCCATCATTGATGAAACACACGGCCGCCGAGTCCGTATGGCGCATTTGGCGGTTGTGGGTAGCCACGCCGTGAATGGTGTAGCAGCCTTACATAGTGAGCTATTAAAACAAACATTGTTTGCTGACTTTAACCGTATTTATCCTAGTAAATTAACTAACGTGACTAACGGCATTACGCCTCGTCGCTGGTTGAACCAAGCAAACCCAGGATTGACTAGCTTGATAGAAAGCGCGATTGGCGCAGGCTTTAAAAAAGACCTGACGCAAATCAAAAAGATTACACCGCTAGCGGATGATGCTGATTTTAGAAAAGCCTTTGCGGCAGTCAAGCTTGGTAATAAAGTGAGATTAGCGGATAAAGTCGAACGATTAACCGGTATAAAACTAAACACCAATAGTTTATTTGATGTGCAGATTAAACGTATACATGAATATAAGCGTCAGCTACTCAATGTATTGCACGTGATTACTTTGTATAACCGTATTCGTGGCGGTGAAGAGAATATTACGCCTCGTACCGTGATATTTGGCGGTAAAGCAGCGCCTGGTTATTGGATGGCGAAACAGATTATTCG
>CAINWC010000108.1 GCA_903854305.1 uncultured Pseudomonadota bacterium
CTAAAGAATATCAGGCAAAGCTTGAAAGCAAGCTGCAAGAAAACCTGAAGAACATAGACCCAGAGCGTGTTGCGCAAGAGCTGGTATTATTTGCACAACGTATTGATGTTGATGAAGAGCTCAGCCGATTGACCGCACATGTGTCAGAAGTAAAGCGCATTTTGAATAGCGATGCACCCGCAGGCAAACGGCTAGACTTTTTAATGCAAGAGCTTAATCGAGAGGCTAATACCTTAGGCTCAAAATCCGTTTCCGTGCAAACCACACAGGTTTCAATGGAGCTGAAAGTGCTGATAGAACAGATGCGTGAGCAGATACAGAATATTGAATAATTGCACCCAAGTAATTAAGCTAAGAAACTATCAGGCAAGCAGATAAATCGACGTTACAAGAAAGGAAACCAAATGTTTACCTTACCTTCAATCTGGAACCTTGTTATTTCAACCGTCGTGTTTATCATTGCCGCTTGGTATATCCGCAGCTATCTTGATGAACAAGGTATTTCAGCGGGCATGACACGTGGCCTGCTAGTATTCGTGCTCGCCTCAATAGTTTCATGGGGCGCAGGCGCGGCGGTGGATTGGACACAAGAGAAAGTTGAAGGCCCACAACCCGCAGCAAAAACTTCAGATGATTTGTTAAAATTGCTTGAGGTGGTGCGTCAAGCGCAGCCGTAAATACAGGATTGATGTCGGTGACATGCAACATTAGTATGTGGATGTTTAATTGATTAGTTCAAGTCGCGCTTGGGGATCCTCTCAAGGTTCGAACAAACAAAGTAAAAACACCACACATATAATTAAATAAGGATTTTGATTAAAAATGATATCAGGTAACCTTTTTATAATTTCAGCGGCTTCTGGCGCAGGTAAAACCAGCTTGATTAGCGCGCTGCTGGAAAAAGATGCACATTTGAAGCTTTCTATTTCGCACACCACGCGTGCACCTAGGCCGCGTGAAGTTGATGGGGTGGATTATCATTTTGTGGGTGATGTTGAATTTTTGCAGATGCTAGGAGAAGCGCAGTTTTTAGAGAGCGCAGGGTGCATGGTGCACGTTACGGCACTTCGCAATCTGCTGTAGAGGCACCACTTAAAGCGGGTTTTGACGTTATTTTAGAAATTGATTGGCAAGGCGCAGCACAAGTGCGCAGCTTGTATCCACAGGCGGTTAGCATTTTTGTGCTGCCACCATCAATAGAGGCTTTAGAGCAACGGCTTAACAGCCGCGGCCAAGATAGTGCGGAGACAATTGCGAAGCGCGTTGCTGCTGCGCGTGCAGAAATGGCCCACGTGAGTGAGTTCGATTATGTTACAATCAACGAAGATTTTAATGATGCGCTACAAGATATTAGCGCAATTATTCGTACACAACGGCTTGCAATTTCAGTTCAGTTGCAACGCCATGCGAGCTTGATTCAAACGCTCACATAATTTATATCAATTAGGAAATACCATCATGGCACGTATTACAGTAGATGATTGTTTAGACAAAATCCCAAACCGCTTTCAATTAACTTTAGTGGCCGCTTACCGCGCACGTCAGTTACATAATGGGGCAGAGCCGCAAGTAAGCACAGTAGGATTACGTGATAAATCAACCGTACTTGCTTTGCGTGAGATTGCTGCTGGTAAAATTGGCGTAGAAATCTTAAACCGCGTTTAAATTTACCAAGTTCCAATATTCCTAGCAGTGAAAAAGTCATGCCCAACACCGCAACACATCATCCAGCGGAACCACCAAAGCCTAGCGCAACCAAGCTAGGCCAAGAAAAAGCTGCCCAGGAAAAACTAGCTTTAGCACCCTTGCTGCCTGCGGACAGTGAGGATTCTGCCTTAAGTTTACGTCTTAAACAATATTTAAAACCTCAAGATATTGCCCAAATTTGGGAGGGCTATCGCTATGCCTACCAAGCGCATGATGGCGTGGTGCGTAAAACGGGTGAGCCATATATTATCCATCCTGTATCAGTGGCTTGTGTGTTGGCGGAATTACACATGGATACGCCAACGATTTTGGCGGCTTTGTTGCACGATGTGGTTGAAGATACGCCTATTACAACCAGTGATATTAAAGAGATTTTCGGCCAGCAAGTGGCTGAATTGGTCGATGGTGTTACTAAGTTAGATAAAATAGAATTTCAAAGCGCAAGCCAGGCGCAGGCAGAAAATTTTAGAAAAATGCTGCTGGCGATGTCGCAAGATGTGCGGGTGATTTTGGTTAAACTAGCTGATCGTTTGCATAATATGCAAACGCTTGAGGCGATGAAGCCTGAAAAGCAAAAGCTCATCGCAAAAGAAACGCTGGATATTTATGCGCCTATTGCCAACAGGTTAGGCCTGAACGCTATTTATCAGGAGCTTGAAGATTTAAGTTTCCAGTATCTTTATCCCATGCGCTTCAGAGCCATTTCCAAAGCCATTCTGGCCGCACGAGGCAATCGTAAAGAAGTGGTGAGCAAGATACTTGAATCAATTAAACAGCAGTTGATAAGCTTAAATATTGAGGCTGAGGTTTCAGGCCGCGAAAAGCATCTTTACAGTATTTATAAAAAGATGGCTGGTAAAACCACGGCATTTTCACAAATTTACGACATTTATGGTTTTAGAGTCGTTGTGAAAGATTTGTCCAGTTGCTATCTTGCATTAGGTGCTC
>CAINWC010000109.1 GCA_903854305.1 uncultured Pseudomonadota bacterium
ATCTAAATCGCAGTTAACCGCGTTCATTGACAGCAACATCTAAACCCATTACGCTACAAACATTGTTATAAATGCTTGGTTAATTCAAAGCAATTGAGCATTTATAACGTGAATAACACATACAACAGCAATAAATTTTAAGTCCGTAGTTTTCAATCATCCCCACACATATCTTGTTTTAGTGAGCCTCCATGCACTTATCCGACCTTAAACATCTACCCGTCACAGAATTAGTAGAAATGGCAATCGCCGACGAAATCGAAAATGCTAGCCGCATGCGCAAGCAAGATTTGATATTTGCCATTTTGAAACACAAAGCCAAAAAAGGTGAAAGTATTTTCGGTGATGGCACACTTGAGGTGTTACAAGATGGATTTGGATTTCTGCGTTCGCCAGACACGTCGTATTTAGCTGGTCCAGATGATATTTACGTATCACCGTCGCAAATTCGCCGTTTTAATTTACATACTGGCGACACTATTCAAGGTGAAATTCGCATCCCAAAAGATGGCGAACGTTATTTCGCTTTAGTTAAAGTGGACGTAGTCAATGGTGAAGCGCCTGAAAACACTAAACACAAAATCTTATTTGAAAACTTAACACCGCTATTCCCAACGATACCGCTCACACTAGAGCGCGACATTAAAGGCGTAGAAAATATAACCAGCCGTGTGATTGATATGATTGCACCAATCGGTCGCGGACAACGTGGATTACTGGTTGCCAGTCCTAAAAGCGGTAAAACAGTCATGATGCAAAACATTGCACATGCCATTACCGCCAATCATCCTGATGTGATTTTAATCGTACTGTTGATTGACGAGCGGCCTGAAGAAGTGACAGAAATGACACGTTCAGTGAAAGGTGAAGTTGTTGCTTCGACCTTTGATGAACCGGCAACACGTCACGTGCAAGTAGCTGAAATGGTGCTTGAAAAAGCAAGGCGCTTGGTTGAACATAAAAAAGATGTTGTGATTTTGTTAGACTCCATTACTAGATTAGCGCGCGCTTACAACACGGTCATACCGTCGTCAGGTAAGGTATTAACCGGTGGTGTTGATGCGAACGCGCTACAACGTCCTAAAAGATTCTTCGGGGCAGCCCGTAATATCGAAGAAGGCGGCTCACTCACCATTATTGCGACGGCATTGGTAGATACTGGCTCGCGCATGGATGATGTAATCTATGAAGAGTTCAAAGGTACGGGCAATATGGAAATCCATCTTGATCGTAAAATGGCTGAAAAACGTCAATACCCTGCAATTAATGTCAACAAATCTGGCACGCGTCGTGAAGAGCTATTAATCGAAAAAGATGTGTTACAGAAAATTTGGGTACTCCGTAAACTACTTTACCCAATGGATGATATTGAGGCGATGGAGTTCTTGCTAGACAAAATCAAAGCCACTAAAAACAATGCTGACTTTTTTGACAGTATGCGCAGAGGCTAAACCAACATACTACCCAGCATAATTTATTCGCCTTGCATAGCAAGCCGAATGTAAATATAATGCTGGGTTATTACAAAAATACGTATATTTAAATGCGTATATTAACTAGTGCCGTATCTTTCGGCAAAATATTGAGGCTAAAATTATGAAAGATGGAATTCATCCAGAATATCGCGACGTTATTTTTCAAGACGTTGGTGCAGACTTTACATTTATGACACGCTCTACTATCGCAGCTCGCGACACCATCAAATGGACTGACGGTAAAGAATACCCACTCGTTAAAATCGAAGTGTCATCAAAATCACACCCGTTTTACACTGGTAAACAAATGATTTTAGATACAGCAGGTCGTGTCGATAAATTCCGTAAAAAATACGGCATGTAATCAATATTTGCAATTTAATTTGCGAATATCAAGGCAGCTTAGGCTGCCTTTTTTATTTTCGTTTTATTTCCACAAAATATTTTTAGTTCTTTTTTAAGATCTCGTTAGAAATTTCAGCTACAGGCTGCAATCAGTTAAAATCACTACATTAGTGCCACAAAGATAAACCCAACGAAAATATATGCGCTTTCAACTTGATCATGACTGGCAGGGCAACATGTCTACACCGCGCGCGCGCGTGGGTGACAGTGCGAAAATACAGCTATTATTGGCGTTATGTGCTATCTGGATACTGCTGGGCCTAGTTGGCCACGCCCCTTGGAAACCACTTGAATCCACTGGTATTAGCATCGTTAAATCCATTTTGGATGGGGGAAGCCTAATCGCACCGTTGGCGAGTGGAGAGTCTTCACTAGAGTCACCGCCTTTATATTATTTAAGCGCGGCCGCTAGCGCCAAAATTTTGGCACCATTTTTAAACATTCACGATGGCGCTAGATTAATCAATGCTATTTGGTTGTCTATCATTTTGCTTATGGTCGGCATGACAGGACGCGAGCTTTGGGAGCGTGGAACAGGTCGTCATGCAACGTTCATCATGATAGGCACGATTGGCTTGATGATAAGCGCTCACAGCTTAATTAATGACGTCGCCAGCCTAGCTTGTACTGCTTCAGGATTTTATGCCTTAGCGCTTTCCAACCGTCGTCCTTGGCGTGCCAGTGGATTATTAGGCATTTCACTGGGCGCTGGCTTTTTATCTGACGGCCTAATGCCATTGCTAATCCTGACTGGCACAGCACTTATCTTGCCATTATTTTTTAACATATGGCGTACACGTAGTTTTATCACTGTGATAGCAACGGCATTTTTAATCGCAGCACCTATCATCGCAGTCTGGATTGTGATGATGCATTATTATGCTCCAGTATTACTCAATAATTGGTGGAAAGCGGATCTCAGCAGCTTCCATCAAGTCAATCACCTGTATTTTTTGCGTATTTTATTTTGGTATGCGTGGCCAGCGCTTCCACTAGCGCTACTCGGATTATGGCATTATCGCCAGCAATTACTGATTAAGCCGAAATTCCAACTTATTATTTGCTTTTTTATTGCTAGCCTATTTTTTTTAGGACTTGGTGCTACAACAAAAGACATTAATGCACTACCTTTACTACTTCCTTTAGTTGCTCTTGGCGCAGGCAGTATTGAGCATCTTAAACGAGGCGTGGCCGCGGCATTAAACTGGTTTGGCGTAATGCTCTTCGGATTAATCGGTGCATTAATTTGGCTGGGCTGGTTGGCCATGATGACTGGTTATCCAGCTAAAATTAAAGCCAGAGTGCAGTTTCTATCTGGCACCAATAACATTCATTTCAGCTGGATCACACTGATTATTGCACTTATCATTTCTGCAATTTGGATTTCCGTGTGCATTCGAGCCAAGCAAACGAACAAGTCTACGGTGACAAATTGGGCTGTAGGCATGACTTTCGGCTGGGGCTTGTTAATGACGCTTTGGTTGCCACTGATTGATTCCGCAAAAAGCTACCAACCTGTTTTTGCAAGTCTCAATAAAGCTTTACCAAAGCATTACCACTGCATTAGCAGCCTGAATGTTGCACAACCGCAACGCTTACTGCTCAACTACTACACCAATATTAAATTGCAGCCATTTGAAAAAACACAGCAACTAAACTGTGATTTATATTTATTGCAAGACGTAAAAGGTGTCGGGGAAATGCACCCAGGCCAAGAATGGAAGCTTATCTGGAAAGGCAAACGTACCGCCGATAGAAAAGAAAACTTTAGATTGTTTCAGCGCAATAAATAATTCATCTACAATGTTTAGTCACTGAGCTAGGTCTAATTACCACTAAAAGATTAGTGTGTGTGATTGCTGTTAATATGCACTTTAATAGCATCGCACACGATAGGTTCTAGTCCTTCACCATTGTTCTCAATGACATGCGCTAAAATTTGGTCGCGCATACTACTCGCCCAAAAGCGTATTAGATGCTGTGCGATATCTTGTTTAGCCTGCTCTTGGTCTGGAAAAGATTTAAAAAAATCACCTATCTGATTGGCCATAGTCACTAAATGCTCTATTTTCATACGTAAATTACTCTTTTAATTTCAATTGGTTTTAAGGTTATATCTGTATTCTTTTCATGCTTGTTTTGAAATACTTTACTTCCAATAATCCTATATTTTACAAAGTTATATTTTCCGGATGAGAATACACCACGTAACTATTTTCGCGCGCAAACCCTACCAGCGTTAAATTGCATTGCTCTGCCACCCTAATAGCTAAACCAGTTGGCGCTGATATTGCTACTAACATATTAATACCAGCACTAACGGTTTTTTGCACCATTTCGTAGCTGGCACGGCTGGTTGTGAGTACAAAACCTTGTTTGCTTGACTTTGACTCCAATTGATCCTTTTTCGCCATTGCACCAATGAGCTTATCCAAAGCGTTATGGCGGCCTACATCTTCACGAATCAACTCAACAACACCTTGCATATTAACCCAAGCACTAGCGTGCGTAGCGCCTGTAAGTGCCTGCATTTTTTGTTGCTGGCGAATGTTTGCAAATGCTTGATTAATCATTCGACCAGCAATTTTAACTGTTTTGTCACTCAATTTTGTAGCAGGAATTCGCAAGGCCTGTTCTAAGCTTTCACTGCCACATAAGCCACAGCCAGTGCGACCGGTCATACTGCGACGCTTTTCTTTTAGGCGCTGAAAACAGCTGGTTGCAACGTCTAAGTGTAATTCAAAACCTTGAGGCTGCTGCACGACTTCTACACTGTATAAATCATTAGGCGTATCTAATATCCCTTCGCTTAAAGAAAAACCTAAGGCAAAATCCTCAAGGTCTTGCGGTGTTGCCAGCATTACGGCATGTGATATGCCGTTGTAGACCAATGCTATTGGCACCTCTTCTGCGATCACATCCATTTTGGCTTCAACAATATCTGCTTGATGCCTTGTGACTGCGTAATCGCCTGTGGCTGCATTGTTAAACATTATCGAGGAATCACAGAATTCCTTTACCTGAGTATTCACTTAAATACCTAACATGCTCGCCGCTGCACCACCGACCTTTATGCTTCTGATTCTTCTGGATTTTTACCTGTAAAGCCAATCTGCTCTTCACTAAATACCTGATAATTACGTTGCCATTCAGAAAGCTGCGACACGCGCGTTACCTGTACAGCCGTTACCTTAAACTCAGGGCAGTTCGTTGCCCAATCTGAATTATCCGTAGTAATCACGTTAGCGCCTGATTCTGGATGATGGAAAGTGGTGTAAATCACACCAGGCTGAACACGTTCGCTGATTTTGGCATGCAACACGGTTTCACCCGCACGGCTAGTAATGCCAACCCAGTCGCCTTCTTTAATGCCACGCTCTTCTGCATCATGTGGATGAATCTCAACCAAATCTTCTTTATGCCATTCAACATTTTTGGTGCGGCGTGTTTGTGCGCCCACGTTGTATTGCGACAAAATACGGCCTGTCGTCAAAATCAACGGGTACTTAGGCGTTACTTTTTCAGTCGTTGGCACATATTCAGTCACGAAGAACTTACCTTTACCGCGCACAAACTCGTCAATATGCATGGTTGGCGTGCCTAGCGGTTGTTCATCATTACAAGGCCACTGTATGCTACCCAACTCATCTAACTTCTTAAAGCTTACGCCTTTAAAGGTCGGTGTGAGGCTAGCAACTTCGTCCATAATGTCTGAGGCATGTTTGTAATCCATAGGGTAGCCCAGCGCATTGGATAATGCTGCGGTCACTTCCCAGTCCTCTTTGCCATTCTTAGGCATCATCACACGGCGCACAGGTGAAATGCGGCGTTCGGCATTGGTAAACGTACCGCTTTTTTCTAGGAATGATGCACCTGGGAAAAACACATGGGCAAACATGGCGGTTTCATTCAAAAATAAATCCTGCACAATCACGCATTCCATTGATTCTAGCGCATGCGTTACATGCTGTGTATTTGGGTCAGACTGCACAATGTCTTCGCCCACACAATATAGCGCTTTAAAGGTACCATCAATCGCGTTATCCAGCATATTTGGGATGCGTAAACCTGGGTCATTGCTAAGCGGCCTACCCCAAGCAGATTCAAATAGCGCGCGTGTTGCTTCATCTGATACATGGCGATAACCTGGATACTCATGCGGCATAGAGCCCATATCACATGAGCCTTGCACGTTATTTTGACCGCGTAGCGGGTTAACACCCACGCCCTCACGACCAATATTGCCTGTTGCCATCGCAAGGTTAGCAATACCCATCACCATGGTAGAGCCTTGGCTATGCTCAGTAACACCTAAACCATAATAAATAGCAGCATTGCCACCTGTGGCAAATAATCTTGCGGCAGCACGAATGTCTTCAGCTGGAACACCCATGGCCAAACCCAGTACTTCTGGTGAATTTTGTTTCAGCGCAACAAAATCACGCCAAGCTTCAAATGAATCCCACTCGCAACGTTCTTTTACAAACGCTTCATTGACCAAACCCTCAGTCACAATCACGTGACCTAAGGCAGAAATCAAAGCTACATTAGTACCCGGCTGCAATTTAAGATGGTAGTCGGCTTTAACGTGTGGCGATGCGACTAAATCAATCGCGCGTGGGTCAGCAATAATCAGTTTCGCACCTTCACGTAAACGGCGTTTCATTTGTGAGGCAAACACCGGGTGACCATCGGTTGGATTAGCGCCAATCACAAAAATCACGTCTGACTTCATCACAGAATCAAAGGTTTGCGTACCGGCAGATTCACCTATGGTCTGCTTAAGACCGTAACCTGTAGGTGAGTGGCAAACACGTGCGCAAGTATCTACATTGTTTACGCCAAATACAGCGCGCACTAGTTTTTGCACCACATAGACTTCTTCGTTCGTACAGCGTGATGAAGTAATTCCGCCTACAGCAGCTTTACCATATTTAGCTTGAATACGATTAATTTCACTAGCTGCATAATTCACTGCCTCATCCCAGCTCACTTGCTGCCATTCGTCATGGATGCTTTTACGAATCATCGGTGTGGTGATGCGATCTTTATGAGTGGCATAACCCCAAGCAAATCGGCCTTTAACGCATGAGTGACCATGATTCGCGCCGCCGTTCTTATTCGGCACCATGCGAATCACTTCTTCGCCTTTCATTTCCGCATCAAACGAACAGCCAACGCCACAGTAAGCACAGGTCGTAGTCACGCTATGCTCTGGAACACCATGATCGATGACCGTTTTTTCTATTAAAGTGGCTGTCGGGCAAGCCTGCACACAAGCACCACAGGACACACATTCAGAATCTAAAAAGTTATTAATCCCTGCCGCGACTTTTGATTCGAAGCCCCGCCCAGAAATGGTCAGTGCGAAAGTACCTTGCGTTTCTTCGCAAGCACGCACGCAACGTGAGCAGACGATACATTTACTCGGATCAAAAGTGAAATATGGATTTGATTCATCTTTTTCAGCCTTGAGGTGATTTTCACCGTCATAACCGTAGCGCACTTCGCGCAGGCCAACTGCACCTGCCATGTCTTGCAATTCACAATCGCCATTGGTGGCACAGGTCAGACAATCTAATGGATGGTCTGAAATATAGAGTTCCATGGTGCCGCGACGAATATCGGCTAATTTTGGCGTTTGCGTATGTACTATTAAGCCTTCTGCTACTGGTGTGGTGCAAGATGCAGGAAAACCGCGGCGACCTTCAATTTCAACCACACACAAACGGCATGATCCAAACGGCTCCAAACTATCGGTAGCGCATAGTTTAGGCACGTTGATACCCGCCAAAATAGACGCACGCATGATAGAAGTACCTTCTGGCACGGTGATTTCTCTATCATCAATGGTCAGTGTTACCTGCACATCAGACTGACTTGCTGGCGTACCATAATCGGTCTGATCGTCATAACTGGTGCGGCTATGTTCATGATCATGCTGCGG
>CAINWC010000110.1 GCA_903854305.1 uncultured Pseudomonadota bacterium
CCGGACAATCGTAAAAATGGTCCCGCATGCAGAGGTACGCAGTCCGCGCCGCCTTCTTCCAAAGCACATTGTCGTCATCTTCGTGCTGTTTTTCTTCATGATTATTCGTCCACAAATGAAACAGGCAAAAGAGCAACGCAACATGATTGCTGCCTTACAAAAGGGCGATGAAGTGGTTACCAGCGGCGGTATTGTTGGCAAAGTGACCAAAGTAAGCGACACTTTTGTGAACGTTGAAATTGCTACAAATACAGAAATTACCGTGCAAAAACAAGCGATTCAAAGCGCTTTACCAAAAGGTACGATTAAGAGTATTTAGTCATCAACACTAAACATATTCAAAATTAACGCCTGACTTTATAAACCACACATCGTTATTGACTAGAGCTCACTATGAACCGCTATCCAATGTGGAAGAACATCTTCGTTGCCATCATGATTTTGATTGGTTTTATTTACACCATTCCGAACTTTTTTGGCGAATCACCTGCGGTGCAAATCACCCCGGCTAAAAGCACAACAAAACTTGATTCAGCGTTACTAGGTCAAGTCGAGGCGATTTTTAAACAAGAAAAAATTCAATACGATGGCGTGTACCTTGACGCTCGCGGTGTTAAAGCCCGCTTTGCCAGCACCGACACTCAAATCAGAGCCAAAGATGTGCTGCAAGCCAGCCTTGGTAGTGACTACACAGTTGCACTCAATTTACTGTCACGCTCACCTAACTGGCTTCGTAGCTTAGGCGCAAAACCGATGTACCTAGGTTTGGATTTACGTGGCGGTGTGCATTTTTTAATGCAAGTAGACATGAAAGCCGCCTTAAGTAAAGCGGCTGAACGCTTTGTGGGTGACTTCAGAATCGCACTACGTAAAGAGCGAATTTCTTATGTAGGCGTTAGTCGCGAAGGTGAAATTGTACAAGTACGTTTCAACAACGAAGCTGACTTAACAAAGGCTCGAACAGTCATCAGTAAAGAATATCCAAATTTAACCTTAGATGAATCTACTGACGGTGAAGAAAAAATTCTTAAAGCATCATTAAGCTTGGTTGAACAAAAGCATATTCAAGACTTTGCGATTAAACAAAATATTCAAACTTTGCATAACCGTATCAATGAATTAGGCGTTGCCGAGCCCATTATCCAACAACAAGGCGCTGACCGAGTAGTGGTGCAATTACCTGGCGTGCAAGATACCGCAAAAGCCAAAGAAATTTTAGGTCGTACTGCAACGCTTGAAATTCGCATGGTTGATGAAGAAAAAACGGATATTGCAACGCTTGAAAGTGCTGCCAAAGGCCAAGCGCCTATGGGTGACGAAGTATATAAAGACCGTGAAGGTCGTCCAATTTTAGTGAAAAAAAATGTCGTATTAACGGGTGATTACATTACTGATGCGGGTCCAGGCGTTGACAATCAATCAGGTCGTTCAACCGTTAATGTCACGCTAGATGGCCGTGGTGCACGCATTTTTCAACAAGTCACACGTGAAAATGTAGGCAAACGTATGGCGATTTTGCTGATTGAAAAAGGCAGTACCGAAGTGGTAACAGCGCCAGTGATTAATGGCGAAATTGGTGGTGGTCGCGTGCAAATTACTGGCATGGCCAATACACAAGAAGCGACGGATATTGCATTGCTACTCCGCGCTGGTGCGCTTGCTGCACCAATGGATATTATTGAAGAACGTACCGTTGGCCCGAGCATGGGACAAGACAACATCAACCGCGGCATGCATTCAACCATGTGGGGGTTTGCTGCCATTGCGGTGATGATGATGATTTACTACATGGCTTTTGGCGTGGTTTCAGTAGCGGCTCTCGCGATCAATCTACTACTGCTCGTAGCAATTTTATCGATGCTGCAAGCAACATTAACCTTGCCGGGTTTGGCCGCGATTGCACTGGCATTAGGGATGGCGATTGATGCAAACGTGCTGATTAATGAACGTGTTCGTGAAGAACTACGAAGTGGCAATACGCCGCAAGCAAGTATTCATGCGGGTTATGATAGGGCGTGGGATACTATTTTAGATTCAAACGTTACGACGCTTATTGCCGGTTTAGCGCTATTCATGTTTGGTACAGGGCCAATTAAAGGCTTTGCTGTGGTGCATGTATTAGGCATTTTAACGTCGATGTTTAGTGCGGTATTAGTCTCACGCGCCTTTGTAAACTTGATTTATGGCTATCGCCGTAAAGTAAGTAAACTATCCATCGGCCAAATTTATAAAGCTTAAGCATTTAGCCCAACACACATTATTTAGAATATTTGAGTACACATCATGGAATTATTTAGAATTAAGAATGATATTCCCTTTATGAGTTATGGTCGCCTCACGACCTCCATCTCATTGATTACATTCATATTGGCAATCATCTTTTTAGCCACACGTGGTTTAAACTTTGGTGTGGATTTCACTGGCGGCACCGTCATGGAAGTTAACTATCCGCAAGCGGCTAACCTTGAAAGCGTGCGTAAAGCGGTGGATAGCATCGGCTTAAAAGAAGCGACTGTGCAAAACTTCGGATCTAGCCGCGATGTATTAATTCGCCTGCCAGTCAAGACAGGATTATCTGTTTCACAACTGTCAGAACAAGTTAAAACCGCTTTAGTCACAGCAGATCCTCAAGCTGAAATTCGCCGTGTAGAAGCGGTAGGCGCGCAAGTTGGTGATGAACTTTATGAAAATGGTGGTTTAGCGCTGTTTTTTGTAAGTTTAGGCATTGTGTTATACCTCTGGCTACGTTTTGAGTGGCGTTTTGCGATTGCGGCAATTATTGCCAATATGCATGACGTGGTGATTATTTTAGGTTTTTTTGCGTTCTTCCAATGGGAATTCAACCTCACGGTACTTGCAGCGATTCTAGCTGTGCTAGGTTACTCAGTGAATGAGTCTGTTGTGGTATTTGACCGAGTACGTGAAAATTTCCGTAAGATGCGTAAAGCCAGCGTAGTACAGGTAATTGATAACGCCATCACACGCACGATGTCACGCACGATTATCACCCACACGATGACCCAAACCATGGTTGGCTCAATGCTACTGTTTGGTGGTGAAGTTTTACATAACTTTGCACTAGCGCTTACTATTGGTATTTTATTTGGTATTTACTCATCAGTATTAGTCGCTTGCCCAATCGCCATGTGGCTAGGCGTTAATCGCGCCAATTTAATCGGCGATGTTGAGAAAAAAGAAGGCGGCAAAAAAGTAGAAGTGGAAGTCGCTGAACCACATCCTTCTGACTTCGCATAACATATAACTTAGACCCGCTATAAAATCATCACCAGTACGTCAAGTGTGCAAATGATATGCACACTTGATTTGTATTACGTCTCACGTATACACTCTGCATACATTCAACCATATAAAATAAACCTCATTGGATAATATTCCTATTTATTGGCAGTTGAGCATACTTGCCATACTGCTGCTATTTTCTGCATTTTTCTCTATGGCCGAAACCAGCCTGATGTCACTCAACCGTTATCGGATGAAGCATCTGGCTAAACAAGGCCATCGTGGTGCTAGATTAGCCAGTCTCTTATTATCAAAAACTGACAAGCTACTGGGTGTTATCCTGCTGGGAAATACACTTTGCATTGTCGGCGCTTCCGCTTTGGAAGTTTTTATCAGCGAATACTTTTTTGGTGAAGGCAAGTATGTGTTGATGGTTGGCTCTCTTGCAGTCACATTCGCCATTTTGGTATTTAGTGAGATTTCCCCTAAGGTGATTGCCGCTGCCTACCCCGAGAAATTAGGCTTTGCTTGCAGCTATTTACTGTATCCACTGCTGTGGCTGTTTAATCCCATCGTATCGTTTGTTAATCTTTTTGTTAAAGGCTTTGTTCGGATACTAGGCCTTAAAGTCAACTTTGAAGAAACTCTGCATGCCGTCACCACAGAAGAATTACGTAGCATTGTGACTGATGCAGGGCATTTCATCCCTAAAAAACACCGGTCTATTTTGCTGAATTTGTTTGATTTAGAAACCATTTCAGTCGACGACGTGATGACCGCGCATACCTTAGTAGAAAGCATAGATTTTGATGCGCCGCTAGATGACATATTGCAGCAAATTTCTAACAGCCACCATACGCGCCTACCCGTGCGTCAAGGTGACAACGAAGAAATTATTGGTGTTTTGTATCTCCGTAAGGCGATGTCTCTATTACGCTCTCACCATGAAGGTAAGGGGATTGATAAAGTGGCTCTGCGCGAAGTGATTGCCGACCCTTATTTCATTCCATCTGGCACGCCGTTATATACACAAATTCAACAGTTTCAGGAGAATCAGCAACGAGTAGCGTTGGTCGTTGATGAGTACGGTGAGTTTAAAGGCTTAGTGACCCTGGAAGATATACTAGAAGAAGTGATTGGCGACTTCACCACACAATCCCCTTCGCGCCTCGGTAGTTATCGTAAAGAAGCTGACGGTAGCTGGTTGGTGGACGGAAGCAGCTCATTACGCGATCTTAATAAAAAATTAAATCTTAAGCTTCCACTCAATGGTCCGCGTACGCTCAATGGCTTGATACTCGAGCATTTTGAAGATATTCCCGAGTCTAATACTAGCTTTAAAGTGGGTAAACACACGCTCGAAATCGTCCAAACACAAGATCGCATTGTTAAAAGCGTTAAAATCTTTCCTTAATTTCTTAAAATCTGTATAGCCCTTTTCAAATTGGGCTTGAAATTTCTACAGGTTGGTCCAAAATAGATTCCAATATGGCTAATTCACCTTTTGAAAATAACACAGCACTTAAACCTGAAGTTGCAAAACCTAAATTGCCCCCCATGTTTAAAGTGATGCTGTTAAACGACGATTACACACCAATGGAATTTGTGGTTGAGTGTATTGAACGTTTTTTTAATAAATCGCGTGAACAAGCGACACAAATCATGCTCAAAGTACATACAGAGGGTGTGGGTGTATGTGGCGTATATCCGCAAGATATTTCAGAAACCAAGATGAATCAAGTAGTTAACTATGCAAAAGAACTGCAGCACCCTTTGCAATGTGTAGTTGAACCCGCTTAGAGGGCACTCTAGCGTAGAGATAATAGAAGGTAAGGTACAAAAATGATTGCTCAAGAGTTAGAGGTTAGTCTTCACATGGCATTTATGGACGCTAGACAAAAGCGCCATGAACTCATAACGGTTGAACATTTACTGCTCGCCATGATAGACAATCCGACAGCCGCTGAAGTGCTACGCGCTTGTGGCGCTAAGCTGGAAGTGTTGCGTACCGAACTAAATCAATACATTGAAGAACACACGCCTACTGTGATAGGTCAGGATGACGTTGATACGCAACCTACATTGGGTTTTCAACGTGTGATTCAACGTGCAATGTTACATGTGCAATCCTCAGGTAAAAAAGAGGTCACTGGTGCTAATGTACTGGTTGCGATCTTTGGTGAAAAAGATTCGCACGCGGTGTTTTTCTTGCATCAACAAGGCGTTACGCGTTTAGATGTTGTTAACTTCATCTCTCACGGTGTTTCTAAAGTCGGCGAGACGGCAAAACCAGAAGGCGCTGATCAAGAATCCGACGTAGAAGCCACGCCAAATGGTGCGCTTGAAAATTACACACTCAACTTAAACGCTCAAGTACTGGCAGGAAAAATTGACCCGTTGATTGGTCGTGGGCCAGAACTAGAACGCGTGGTACAAACGCTTTGCCGTCGCCGCAAAAACAATCCATTATTAGTGGGCGAGGCTGGCGTAGGTAAAACCGCGATTGCTGAAGGTTTAGCACGCCGTATTGTTGAAAAGGAAATACCGGATGTATTGGCCAATGCCGTTGTCTATTCATTAGATATGGGCGCATTGCTGGCGGGCACTAAGTATCGTGGCGACTTTGAACAACGCTTAAAAGCTGTGATGAAACAACTGGCTGAAAATCCAGAGGCTATTTTATTTATAGATGAGATTCATACCTTAATTGGCGCAGGATCGGCCAGTGGCGGTACTTTAGATGCCAGTAACTTGCTAAAACCAGCACTCTCTAATGGTTCGCTTAAATGCATAGGCGCAACCACATATCAGGAATATCGCGGTGTATTTGAAAAAGACCATGCGCTAGCACGTCGTTTCCAAAAAATTGATGTTGCTGAACCAAGCGTAGCCGAAACGATTGAAATTTTAAAAGGTTTAAAATCGCGTTTTGAAGCCCATCATAGCGTTAAATATACCGCCGGTGCCTTAACTACGGCAGCAGAGCTGTCTGCCAAATACATTAATGACCGCCACTTGCCGGATAAGGCGATTGACGTGATTGATGAAGCTGGCGCTGCACAGCGTATTTTGCCTAAATCAAAACAGAAAAAAACCATCGGCAATAAAGAGATTGAGGACATCATCGCTAAAATTGCGCGCATTCCACCCAAAAACATCTCTAGCGATGACAGAAGCGCACTTAAAACATTAGAGCGTGATTTAAAAGCCGTCGTGTTTGGTCAAGACAAAGCCATCGAAACATTAGCATCTGCTGTGAAAATGGCGCGTAGCGGCTTAGGACAAGGCAACAAACCAATTGGCAGCTTTTTATTCAGCGGCCCAACTGGGGTAGGTAAAACTGAAGTGGCCAAGCAATTAGCTTACATTATGGGCATAGAGTTGATTCGCTTCGATATGAGTGAATACATGGAACGACATGCCGTGTCACGCTTGATTGGCGCGCCTCCTGGCTATGTGGGGTTCGATCAGGGCGGTATGATGACCGAGGCGATTACTAAGCATCCTTACTGCGTGTTGTTGTTGGATGAGATTGAAAAAGCACATCCTGACATTTTCAACATTTTGCTACAAGTCATGGATCACGGTACGCTGACCGACAATAATGGTCGTAAGGCAGACTTTAGAAACGTGACCATTATCATGACGACCAATGCAGGTGCAGAAAACTTATCTAAATCAAACATTGGCTTTACTAACAGTAAGCAAGCAGGCGATGAGCAAGCCGACATCAAACGCTTATTCTCTCCTGAGTTCCGCAACCGTTTAGATGCAACCGTATCGTTCGCCTCGCTATCGCAAGACATTATCATTAGAGTAGTTGATAAATTCCTGATTCAGCTTGAAGACCAATTGCATGACAAAAAAGTGGAAGTCACCTTTAGCGATGCACTAAAAACTTATCTAGGTAAAAAAGGCTTCGACCCATTGATGGGTGCGCGTCCAATGGCACGGTTGATTCAAGACACCATACGTAAAGCACTGGCGGATGAGTTGTTGTTTGGCAGG